>JACCTF010000432.1 GCA_013812565.1 Pyrinomonadaceae bacterium
GCTCTGGTCGAAGTTGCTGGTGATACCCCTGTACTGCGGATAGGGGCGCAGCGCTTGGGCCACGCTACCCGTAAAGCCCGCATAGGGAAGCGCGATACCTGCGGCGCGGGCGGCCGCAGAATTAATATCCGCCTGCAGGAGGCTTCCGAGCCGGAGGTACTGCGGATCTACCTGGTTTAAGATCTCCAAGTTTGACGGCAACCTGACTCCCTTATTCCCGACATAGCTGGCAGCGACGAGTATGGCGCCCGGCAGTTCGTGCTCAAAACCGATCAGCCAATTCTGCACGTAGGGAGCCCTCGCTTGGTATGGAGCCGCAAAGTTCACCGACTGATTGTTGGCAATGCCCGGTCGAAACTCCGGGGGCGCGAGCGTGGGGAACGGACGATCCCAAGAGCCGTATCCGGGAGTAACGCCCGCGTCGAGCGAACTGGCGTTGAAGGTTCCGGCAAGTCCGTTGAGAAAACTGGTCTTGATGCGCGTCTGGCCGAGGTCGTTAGCTCCGCCGAGACTATAAACAATCGCGTAACCGCCGCGGATGACCGTCTTGTTATTGAGCGCATAGGCGAAGCCGACGCGCGGCGCAAAGTTCTTAAACCGAGTATCCGCGATCCGTTCGCGACCCGAACAGAATTGACAATCGCCGAGTTTGGTAACTGCTCCGAGACGACCGCCCGCTTCCGGGTTGGGGATGGTCGGATCGAAGAATGCAACGCGATTTGTATCTTCGGAGTCTGGAATGAAGATGTCATGCCGAAGGCCGAGATTCAAGGTCAACTTGGGCGTTACTTTATAGTCGTCCTGAATATAGCTGGAGAATGATCCGTTGCGGAAAACGCGGTCGGCCAACCCGGTCGAGGCATCCACACCATCAGCGATGCCCAAAAGGAAACTCGCGAACGGATGCCCGAAATTAGCAAAGTCTGTTGATCCCGGCAGCGACGTGGTTCGGTTGCTGAAGACAAAGCGAGCCGGGCATCCTTCGCAGATGGTTGTCGTGTTGCTCGTGCGGCGAAACTCCCAGCCGATGTTTAGCGAGTGCCTGCCTTTGAGCCACAGAAAGTTATTGACGAAGCTGGAGCCGGGCTGGAAGTTAAAGTCACCTTGAAAGCCGGTTCCCAGTTGCACGGGCGCAGCCACGGGACCGAAAAACTGCAGGCGTGGGAACGCCACTTCAGGCCCTTTTGGAAGACCCGGGAAATCCACGTCCGTGTTCGGGGGACCGCCAATCTCCTGGTTGTTGAGGATTCGCGTCCACAGTGTGCCCGCGGTCATCACCAGGTTAGGCGTGATCGTGAAGGAGTAGTTGCCGAGGAAGACATTCGCTTTCCCCGGGCATTGCGACAAACCGCTGAGCGGGCCGCTGATGTTGCTGCCCAACACACACTGGTTTGGGGATGAGGTCCGCCACTGCGTGTAACTGATCCGCTGGTTGGTCGTGATGTTGTGCGAAATTTTATACGACCAGGCGGTGTTGTTGTTTGGAATGCTCGGAATCCCCGGCCCGATGTTGTTGACTATGCCCGGACGTGTGGGCACGGGGATCAGCGGCAACACGCGCAGTGAGGTTGGACTGAATCGCGACTGCGGGATGATGTTGCCTGGAAACGCCTGACGTGTGACGGGATCGTAGATGGGGATCAGCGCGCCGCTCGAACCACGCAACTCGGAGAAGTCGCCGCGGCGAAAGGCCTCGGTCGGCACGGTTTGTAGGAAGTTCAGCGGTGCCCCGCGAAATTTGTACCAGCTCGTAGTAACGTTGAAGAATGTTTTGTTTCTACCGTCGTAGAGCTTCGGGAAAATCACCGGCCCGCCGACCGTGAACCCGTACTCGTTCTGGCGGTTGATGGCGCGCGTCGGAGAGAAGAAGCCACGCGCGTTGAATACATCGTTACGAACGAATTCAAAAGCGTTTCCATGAAACTCGTTCGTTCCATCGGCGAAGTGATAATTCTTCACCCCCTGGCCGCGCCCGTACTGAGCCGAGAAGACCGAGGTCAGAACTTTGAATTCATCAATCGCTTCGTAAGGAGGATTTATACCGGTCTGAAACCCATTCGTCTCAAACGACGCCATCGGAACGCCGTCAAAGAGAACCTCACTGTTGAAATCGACGCCGCCGTTGATGCGGCTGGAAAAGGTGTCGCCCTGCACGCCGGGCACGAGAAAAACGAACGACTCAATCTGCCGACGGTTTCCGCCCACCTGGAGCGGGAGATCTTTGATGACCCGTTCTTCAAGCGAGGTGGCTACTTCGGCTTGTTCGGTGTTGATCTCAACCGCCGAGCTTTGCACCTCGACTGACTCGGTGACATTTCCAATTGAGAGCGGCACATCCAAGACCACCGCCCCCCCGAACACGAGTTGCACATTATCGCTGGTGCTCACTTTGAATCCGCTCTTCTCAACCGAAATACGATAGATGCCCGGCAGCAGCGACGCGAGGCGATACTCTCCGTTCTCCCCGCTGGTGGTTTTGGTCGTCGTCCCGTTCTCGGTATTAGTCGCGGTGATCTGGGCGTCGGGGATTCCGGCCCCAGCCGAGTCTGACACAACACCTGAGATCGTTCCGGTATTCGTCTGTGCCTCAACCGTTCGTAAGTGGGAAAGGCCTAATAGAAGCAGTACGGCTAACGCGAAGGTAGCCGTTTTATCCTTATGCAACTTCATCGGATGATCCTCCTTATGCTGCTGCGAGGGCGCAACAGCAATCCAACGTTCGTGCTCGGGCGGGAACAAGCTGTTCTTCAACTTGTGCAAAGTAAAACCGTAACGCTGTTTTAGTTGGCGCGTATGCGTCAAACCAGGATCGACCGTGCGCCTTCCGCTAGTGTCACTAGGCGGATTTGCACAACGGTAAAGAAAGGTGATGGATAGTCATGCACGTAACTTGGCTGACTACACTTGGCTGACTATGCCGCTTAAGAAACCTCGCCGGAGGTTTACGATACCCTGCGGGATAATGAACCGGATGGTAGCACTCGCCCCGCTGTTTTCCAACCGCTTTTTTCAACATGCCGGGGGCATTCGGCG
>JACCTF010000698.1 GCA_013812565.1 Pyrinomonadaceae bacterium
GGCTTCTACTGAGCACCGGCCGATGACCGGCGTGAGATGCGCCACGAGCGACGTTCCCCACGGCGCAAGCGCGTGAAGATCGCGTAGGTAGGCGCGCGTCTGGTTCATCAAAGCACTGATCCAAAAACGTAGTTCTTCGTAACTGCTTTCACCATGTTCGTGTGACAGAGCGTTGAGGCTGTCATCTATTACAGCAAGACGTGCGGCGAGAGTATCGAAGAGCCTTGACCACGCATAAAGGGTTTGCGGAGTCCCACCCGCTACAAGATCACTGCAGGCGGCAATCTCATCGCGCAGGTGTTTGATCGAGACCACCGCCGTGCGCTGGCGGACCGCGCTCAATCGTGCCGCTTCATCACGCATGTGCGTGATTGTATCCGTCAATCCTTCGACGATGCGTGCATCAAAGAGCGGACAGTCGCTAATTTGAAGGCACGCTTGTTTGACCGCAATCAGATGTCCGGCGAGATTGCCGCTGTCAACGGTTGAAACATACTGCGGCGCAAGCGGTTCGAGGCTCTGTGTATCGTACCAGTTTAAGTAATGACCGTTGAAGCGCGTGAGTTTTCCGAGCGTCGCGAACGAGAGTTCGAGCCGTTCAATCATTTCAAGCGTGCCGGTGTAACCGAAGTCACGTGCGGCGATGGTGGAGAGCAGCAGCAAGCCGATGTTCGTCGGCGAAGTGCGATGCGCGATAACGGGTCGCGGATCTTCCTGAAAATTATCGGGCGGGAGCCAGTTGTCGTCACTGCCGACGAACTTTTCAAAGAATCGCCACGTGCGCCGAGCCAGCAGACGCGCCATCCGGCGATCTTTCTCGGTTAACGGCTGCCGCTCTTTAGATACGCGGCGGCTAACGTAGTGCGCAACGAACGGAGATAAAGCCCACGCGAGCAGGAACGGCAACGCGACGAGATGTGCGCCGGGTCCGAGCAGCAAGACGATTAAAGCGATTAGTCCAGTGATCAACTCGGCAGGCCACATGAAGCGCAGGGTCGCGGCGAGACTGTGCTCGCTGCTTCGTTCGGTCTGCGCTGCCGTCTCCCATTCGAGCAGGTGACGGTGCGAAATAGATTTACGATAAAGCGTTCGCCCGATGGCATCGGCCATCACGTAAGCTTGATGCGGTAGAAAGATTATCGTCAGCGCAATCTGTGCGGTGTTGGTTCGCGCGCTGCCCCACACACTCCAGAAATGGCTGGTCCAGGGAATGCCGCGCGGATGAAGCAGCAGGCTCGTCGTGACGTGCGCGTAAACCGGAAACGCGAGCGTGAATATGATGACAAGCGTCCACAGTACAGTTGAGCCGGGAAGCAATGTCCACGCCATGATAAGCCACAGCACCAGGCCAGGTGCCACTAGGCTGCGTCGTAGATTGTCGAATAATTTCCACCGTGCGATAAGCGGAAGCCGGTTGCGTACAGTCTGCCGATGCGCATCAGGCACGTGTGGAAAAAGCCAGCGTACGAGCTGCCAGTCGCCGCGCGTCCAGCGGTGTTGGCGCTTCGCATATGAATCGTATTGTGCTGGATACTCGTCAAGCAGTTCAATATCAGTGACCAGTCCACAGCGCGCGTGCAGACCCTCGAAGAGGTCATGACTCAAAATGTAATTTTCGGGAACTTGCCCCGCAAGCGCCGCCTCGAAAGCGTCAACGTCGTATAGACCCTTGCCTGTATAACTGCCCTCTCCGAACAGGTCTTGGTAAACGTCTGAAGCGGCGGTCGTATATGGGTCGATGCCTGTGTTGCCGGAGAAGGTACGCGCGAAGATCGAATGCGCGGCGCTCGTCAGGGCGATGCTGACGCGGGGTTGCAAAATACCGTAGCCGCTCGTGACACGGTGCACACGTGGATCAAAGTGCGGACGATTAAGTGGGTGTAGACGAACGCCGACAAGTCGACGAGCTGCGTCGCGCGGAAGTTGCGTATCCGAATCGAGCGTGATACAGAAGCGGACATTCTGTAGGAACTTTTTATTCGCCGTCGCGACGATGAAGCTTGTATCCTGAGCGCCGCGTAGCAGGCGATTGAACTCTTGCAATTTACCGCGTTTGCGTTCCCATCCCATCCACTTCCCTTCACTTGCGTTCCACCGGCGGCGGCGGTGAAACAGGTGAAAGCGCCCGACGCCCTGCGAGCTGTATCGCGCGTTCAATCTTTCGATGCCGCTAAGGGCCGTCTCAAGCAGCACGTTATCCCTTGGCGTATCTTCCTTCGTCGCATCGGCGAAGTCTCCGAGCAGAGCGAAGTAAAGCTGCTCATCTTGATTGGCGAGGTAGTGGACTTCAATCTTTTCCAACAGTTCACGCACCGTCTCTTCGCTGGTGAAGAGCGTCGGGACGACGACCATCGTGCGCGCATCCTCTGGGATGCCCGTCGAGGTATCTATCTTTGGCAACAGCCGTGGCTGGAACAGGTGCGTAACATCCCAGTTCAGTACGCTCAAAGCCAGATCGCTGGCCGGAATCAGAGAGAGCAAGGCAAAGCCGATAAGCAGCAACGGCCCAGCGCCGGAACGAAAGGCGTAGAAGACGAGAGGCGCAAGGATAAGCATTGTCAGACAAACGAATCCGCCCAGGTACGCAAGCGTCGGATGATGCAAGGCGGCGCGACGAAGGCGTTCGCCGATCAGCGGACGGTAAGCAAAATGCGTCTCTAACTGCTTGCAACCATCGCCGATCAAATAGTAGCCGACGTGCGTAGCCGGATCTTTTTGCGGATTCTCTGTGTGTCTCTTAAGACCTTTGTAGTGCTGTGCGGCCAGTTCGATGGCGTGCTCGGCGATCTCCAACTCGGTCGCTTTTGATCGTTTAGCAATGCGCTCGATGACATGGCGGTAGCGGTCACGAGTCACAAAGTCCATCCGCGCGTACGCGCCTGCCGGGTCTTCTCTGAGCAGCTCATCAATGTGGCTGACACTCTCGAAGATGTCGCGCCAGTCGAGTGTTGAGAGCAGGCGCATGCTTGTGATGATGTTGCCGACCGTGACCTGCGCCGCAGCTTGTCGCTGATGCTCTAGCTGCACGACTTGCCCTACGGTTTGTCCCTGTCTATCGAGTCTCCGCTCTAACCAGTCAAGCGCTGATGCCACCACCGGGTCTTGATCGCGGAGCCGCTGCGCGAAGTGCACGACGAAAGTGCGGCCAAGTTTTTCGCGTTTGCCGAGTCGTTCAACGAGCACGTTGACTACGGCGTCAGCGCTCGGTTGGCGGGCGGCTGTTTCAAGCAGTTTATCGGCAAGCACATCCGCTTCCTCGCGCTCTCCGCGCGCGATTCTGATGCGCGTTGCGAGACGCTGCAGGTTCTCGACAAGTGCGAGCCGCAACGTAATGGCGACCGCCCATAATTCTCCGACCGTGAGTGGCGCGACGTGCTGGTAGGCGCGAACAAATCGCCGCAGTGTTTCGGCTTCTATATGGCTATCCGTATGAGCGATGAAAGCCATCGCGAGCGCATAGACACGCGGGTAGCCCGCAAATTCTCCGGCGACGAGTTTGGGAAGCTCGTGGTAGTAGCTCTTCGGTAGGTCTTCGCGAATCTCCCGCAGTTGATCTTCGACGATATGAAAATTGTCAACGAACCATTCAGCGGCAGGTGACATGGCGCGCTCGTTGCGGATGGCTTCGACGAGCACGCGATAGGAAGCGATGAGTTTACGACTGTTCTCTTCAAGGCGCGGAAGCAGTCGACGCCCACGTCCCGGCTCGGTAATAACCTTGTGCTCGGCGGCAAGCACTGCCGCATACTGTTCGAGCCGTTCAACGCTGTAGAGCTCTTCACGGATCGGCTCTTCATGCCGCTCATCAGGAGCGCGCCAGAGTCTTGCCACTGACTTCGGGAGTAGCTCAGCCATTTTCTTTAATCACATCCGACCGGATTGTTATGACAGCAGAAAATCGAATTGAAGCTATCCATGCAACTGAATCACCATCTTGTCATCTTCGGTGCGAGTCTTCTGCGAGCGCCGCGCCTTCGGCTGGATGTAAGCACTTCAATTACACTGCTAGGCCCAAAACAAATTGTTGTGAGGAGCATTTACGCGCGCTCATGAAACACTGCCGGGGCACGGGCGAGCGCGCGATGCGATGATTGCTGCGGATTGTACCCGAACTCTTCAACGCACCGCTACATGGAACGTGCGAAGGCAGGACTATTTAATTTCACAGGGGAAGATGTGGTTCAATCGCTAAGAGGCGAAGGACAGAGGGAAGAAGAGAGAAAGCAGTAGGCAGTAGGCAGTAGGCAGTAGGCAGTA
>JACCTF010000699.1 GCA_013812565.1 Pyrinomonadaceae bacterium
CTGGCGTTTCAGCTTCCGGCACCCGTATCTTCGGCATGACTGAAGATGGCGTAATGCGCGGCGGACCCGGCACCACGGCTTATGCCACACGCGCTGCTGTGAACAGTGCCTCCGCCCTCGGCAACTAAGTAAGAGCTTGAAACTTCGAAGATGCACATCGCGGGGATCGAAGTGAAAGCTTCGCCCCGCATCTTCTTTCCGTGGCTGTCCTCTGAATCAACAAGTTAAAGCGAGTTTCGGCGACGAAGGTATATCGCTTCGGATGTGTTTAGGTTGAAGCCTTCATTCTCGGTTCAGCGTTCATATGATCGATAGGTACATACCGCGAAGCTGGGGGCCAGCATTATTGGTAGCTGCCGTTGGGATCATGGCGCTGTTGCCAGCCATCCTCCTCGGCATACCTGACGGCCCCGACATCTTTAACCACTACCGCTTTGCCGTCCCTTTTTACGACGCGATTCTCGCGGGCGATTTGTATCCAAGCTGGCTCGCCCTCTCAAACCTCGGATACGGCGATCCAAGCTTTCGCTTTTACCCGCCGGGTTTGTACTACCTGCTCGCTGCCTTTCGCCTGCTAACCGGCGACTGGCACACCGCAAGCTTGTGGACATTCACGTTGCTTTCCGTTGTCGGCGGACTCGGCGCTTACTTCTGGGCCAGCGCGTTTGTTCCACGTCACCTCGCGATGTGGGCGGGCGTGCTCTATGCCTTTGCGCCGTACCGCGTTAACGAAATCTATGAAGCATCCCTGCTCGCCGAGTATGCCGGTGGAGCAGTCTTGCCTTTCGCTTTCGCGTTCGTCGAGCGGGTCTGTCGAACCAATCGCAGACGCGACACGGCGGGACTTGCTGCGGCGTATGCTCTTCTGCTTCTCACTCATCTGCCGCTCACAGTAGTTGGCTCTCTGTCACTCGGCGTTTATGGGCTTCTATGTTTGGAGAAGGGCAAAGCGTGTGCAGCGCTGCTTCGACTCGTTGCCGCCGTGGCGCTCGGACTTGTTGCCAGCTCCCCTTACTGGATGAGGATGATCCCTGAACTGTCGTGGATTTGGAGCAACAACATACTACATAATGACTGGTACGATTACCGTCACCATTTCCTGTTTATCGATTTCGACTCGAAGCATGTAGGCATCTGGTGGGCCAACTTACTTGGGCTTGCATCAATCGCGATGTGCCTGCCAGCGCTGGCGTTAATCTACCGCCTGCCGTTTGAAGAAAAGCCAGCACGGGGAGCGAGAGCCGCCGGGCTTGTCACGCTTTTATCACTGTTGATGGCAACGCCCGTGAGCCGCCCGGTATGGGCTGTCATGCCGATGCTACATGAGGTTCAGTTTCCGTGGCGCTGGTTAGCAGTTACCTCAGCAACGGGCGCAATCGCTCTTGCCGCAAGCCTTCCCCTTTGGAAGGAAGCCGTACGCGGACCGAAACGCCCGCTGGCGCTTATCGCCTTCGGCGGCGTGATAATGGCGATTGCTTTAACCCTCTCGTCAACCATGCGGGCCGCAAATTATTTCGCTCCCACTGAATTCAACTCGCGGCTACAAAGTATTCCCGGCTCGCCGAGCATCCCTTACTGGTTACCGATCTGGACCACAGAGCCACCCGAAGCGATGGTCAATCCGCTTGACATCGGAGGGCGCGCCTACCGTGTCGCTTCGTGGAAAGCAGAGCGGCGTATCTTCGATGTTGCGGCTGGGCCTGCTACTGACGCGCGTGTACGCACCTTTTTCTATCCCCACTGGACAGCAACAGCAAACGGCCAAAGCCTGCCGGTGCGTCCAGAGAAGGACGGCGCGATTCTCATCTCGCTCCCCGCTGAGGCCGTTTCCGTCACGCTCGAATTTATCGAACCTACACAGGTTCGCGTAGCAACAATTATGGGAATTACCGGATGGATTTCGATCTTCCTCCTTTTTGCATTTGGCTCACGCAAACCGAAATCGCATGCACGTTTCATTTAGCTTTAACCTATATGCTGATACTACTAATCAGCTAACAAACGCCACGTGCCGGATATTTTTATACTCAACCTTGAAATGAGTATGGGTGAGATCATAGTTGAGTCGATTCTCATCTCAGAAGCATCCATCCTTCGCTGATGACTATCAAGACCGCATCAGCTACCTGCCTTTGACATAGAAATGCGTGAACAAATGATTAGTACCACAATGCACCCCGATGCCGATCAAGCGGTGCACAACGTAGCGTCTCGCTTGGAGCTTATGCGTGCGACCGTGTGGCGACGCATTGCAACAATCGCGCGCAATACATTTCGTGAGGCGGTGCGTGACCGCGTGCTCTACAACCTCGTGCTGTTTGTGTTGCTTCTCATCGCGGGAGCGATCTTTTTAAGCGAGCTATCGGCGGCGCAGGAATCCAAGATCATCGTTGATATGGGCTTAAGCGCTTGCTTGCTGTTCGGCGCATTCATCGCCATCTTTGTCGGCACCGGGCTTGTCTTCAAAGAGATCGAACGACGCACGATCTATGCGATCTTTGCCAAACCCGTCGGGCGCGGCGAGTTTCTGGTCGGCAAGTACCTGGGGTTGTCTTCGACGCTCGCGGTCAACGTCGCGGTGATGGGACTGGGCGTTTCAATCGCGCTCGTGTATGTGCGAGGTGGATGGGATATGCTCGCTTTGCATATCTGGCCCACCATCATGCTCATTCTTTTGGAGCTGATGATTCTGGTGGCGGTTGCCCTTCTCTTCTCCGCTTTTTCGTCTCCGACAATCTCAGCTTCGTTGTCGTTCGCCGTGCTTATCATCGGCCATTTCAGCTCCGACTTGAAGACGTTTGCCGCATCGATGGGCACACAGAGCACGCGCATCTTCTTCGGCGCGCTGTATTACCTGCTGCCGAATTTTTCGCACTATTCGTTCATCACACCCGCGGCGCACGGACAGGTGCCGTCGCTCATGCACCTCTTCAGCGCGCTTCTTTATGCCGTTGTTTACATCACAGTTTTGTTAGCTTCCGCCACGCTCATCTTTAATCGTCGCAACTTCAAATGATGTATCAACAGGGTAGTGAACAAGCGGTTGCGGCGCGACTGGGGTCGTGGTCCAG
Source organism: Pyrinomonadaceae bacterium (assembly GCA_013812565.1). Classification (GTDB taxonomy): domain Bacteria; phylum Acidobacteriota; class Blastocatellia; order Pyrinomonadales; family Pyrinomonadaceae; genus JACCTF01. The sequence goes on from JACCTF010000699.1 coordinate 3,072, forward strand.
AGAGACCTTGGCGCTATCGCTCGTCGTTCTTCTTGGGATGATGGCAGTTGTCGCGCTGGCGCGATGGATGGAGCGGTATCGTCCAGCGAATGATGCTGAGATGGTTGCCGAAGAGCTTTATCTCACCCCCCAATCGGCGAAGCGGTTGAGCCTCGGGTTCAACGGTCTGGTGGCCGATTGGTACTGGATGCGTGCGCTACAGTACGTCGGGCGCAAGGTGATGAATCATTCGGGCGATATTCAACTTGATGATCTGAGCCAGCTCAACTTAAAGCTTATCGCGCCACTGCTCGAAGCAACCACGACACTTGATCCGCAGTTCACCGCGGCCTACGAGTACGGCGCAACAGTTCTGCCGGCAGTTGACATTGAAGCAGCGATCAAACTTGTCCAGAAGGGGGTGGTCGCAAATCCCGACAAGTGGAGACTTCGCCATTACCTTGGCTATATCTACTGGCAACAGGGCCGGTACGCGGAAGCGAAAGAAGCTTACCTTGACGGGAGCCGCGTTGCAGGTTCGCCACGGTGGATGACTGCGATGGCGGCGCGCATGGAAGCCGAAGGCGGCGGTCGCACGGTGGCTCGTGAAATGTACCGAGCGATGTATGAGCAAGCGGATGATGAGCAGATCAAACTGATGGCCCTCAAACGCTTGCTGCAACTTCGCTCTATGGACGAACGCGACACAATCCGCCGCGTGCTCACCGATTACAAAGCGCAGACGGGGCGCGCCGCTGCTTCCTGGCGAGAAGTGGCCGAACGCTTACGCGCCGCTCGCCTCAACATCAACGAACAAGGCACACCGCTCGACCCATCCGGCGCCGCGTATGTGCTCGCCGAAGATGGTTATGATGTTGATTTAGGTTCTCACTCAGAAGTGCCCCGCAAATAGTAGGCAGTAGGCAGTAGGCAGTAGGCAGTAGGCAGTAGGCAGTA
>JACCTF010000706.1 GCA_013812565.1 Pyrinomonadaceae bacterium
ATCGTGCGCTCTGGTCGAGCCTTGAGGCCAGCCGCATGTTGCTCACCTTGTTGGTTGCCGCCCTCGCACCCGAAGGCGTGCTGGTGATGGGCATCGACGATACCATTGAGCGACGGCGTGGCGAGAAAATTAAGGCTAAAGGCATTTACCGCGATCCGGTGCGCTCCTCTCGTTCGCACTTCGTCAAAGCCAGCGGCTTGAGATGGCTCTCCTTGATGTTGCTGGTCGAGATCCCGTGGGCCGGACGTGTCTGGGCGTTGCCTTTCCTGACGGCACTGTGCCCGTCTGAGCGCTACTACAAAGAGCGCGGACGCACGCACCGGAAGTTGACCGAACGCGCTCGTCAGATGCTGCTTGTGGTCAAGCGATGGCTGCCCAACCGGGAACTCGTTATCGTTGCGGACAGCAGTTTTGCTGCCCTTGAGTTGTTGGACGCGGTGAGAGGCGAGCTCGGCATTATCAGCAGATTGCGACTCGATGCGGCGTTGTACGAGCCGGCGCCTGAGAGAGTTGCTGGTCAGAAGGGAAGACCACGCAAGAAGGGCGCGCGACTGCCGACGCTCAAGGCGGTGCTCGACGACACGCAGACCCAGTGGCAGAGCGTGACGATTGCTGGTTGGTACGGCGAAGCCCAACGCACGGTCGAGATCACGTCGGGCACTTGCGTGTGGTATCACACGGGGATGCCGGTGGTGCCCATCAGATGGGTGCTGGTCAGAGACCCGCAAGCGAAGTTCGAGGCACAGGCTTTTTTGTGTACCAGAGTCGAGACTGAAGCAGCGCAGATACTGGAATGGTTCGTGCGACGCTGGACGGTGGAAGTGACCTTTGAAGAAGCGAGAGCGCATCTCGGCGTGGAAACACAAAGACAGTGGTCGGACAAAGCCATCGCACGCACCACCCCGGCTTTGTTGGCGCTCTACTCGATCATTACGTTGTTGGCGGCGCGCTTGATGGAGTGCAACAAACTGCCGGTGCGCAAGTCCGCATGGTACGCCAAAGAGGTGGCGACCTTTTCGGACACGATTGCTTATGTCAGGCGCTATTTGTGGAGTCATCAGCATTTTCAGATGTCGCAAATAACCAGCGACATGATAAAAGTCCCGCGCTCATTATTAGAACGCTTAACAGAGACACTCTGCTATGCAGCGTAAATGGATAAAGTCGAGCCAAGAATGGTGGTGTTTATTCCCATCGGAGAAGCGACATAACTTACAGCGTCTCTCCACATCAAGCAGCAATTCTCTGTGAGAAAGGGAAAGCCCAGCAGATAGCAGCTTCAGTGGCAGAGTTTTTGCGCTTTGCTATCCTTATGGCATGAGACCCTTACAGAGTTTGACCTTTGCGGCTGTCGTGGAACTGCTCACGACCAACTTCACGCAGATGACTGATGGGCGCTCACCCGAGCGGACACGCTACAGCTTGCGTGACACGCTCTTAAGTGGCTTTGCCATCTTCTATTTCCAACACCCATCGCTGTTGCAGTTCCAAGCGAGCTTGAAACGCAAGAAGGGACGCTCGAACTTAGAGACGATGTTCGGTGTGCGGGATGTGCCAGCCGAGTCCCAGATGCGTGAGACCTTAGATGCGGCTGACCCGGAATCGGTGCGCGCCATCTTGCCGCAGTTGTTTGAGCGGGTACGTAGAGTTGGATGGGCCAGTCAGTTTCAAAGTGAGATCAGCCGCGGGTCGGATGCGGGCAAGTATTACGTGACGGCATTGGACGGGACACAATACTTTGAGTCAAGCGCGATAGGGTGTCAGAACTGTTTGCACCGCACAGACAAAACGGGCGCGGTGCATCATCGGCATCTAGCCGTCGCGGCGACGATCGTGCGTGCGGGGAGTCATCGGATTCTGCCTCTGGATGCTGAGATTGCTGTGCCGCAAGACGGGAGCGAGAAGCAAGACTGTGAGATGGCGGCAGCTAAGCGCTTGGTGCAGCGCGTGCGCCGCGAACATCCGCAGTTGCCAATGATCGTGACCGCCGACGACTTGTATTCGCATGTGCCGTTTGTCGAGTTATGCGCCGCCACAAGGATGAAATGGGTGTTGGTCTGTAAGCCCACGTCGCATGAAGAAACATTCGAGTGGGCCGAGGAGTTGGAGCGTATGGGCGCCAACGAGTGGGTGCGGTGGAGCGTCGGGCCGGCGTGCGAGCGACAAAGTTATGAAGCGCGGATCGTCCGCCACGTGCCGTTGCGTGCCGCCGACACAGTCTACACGACGCTCGTGGAAGTATGGCAGAAGAACAAAGCCGGGGAGTTGGTTTATCACAACTCGTGGGTGACGAATTTGGAGGTGACGGCGGAGAACGTGGCGGAGGTAGTCTCAATTGGCAGAGTGAAGTGGAAGATCGAGAACGAGCAGTTCAATGTGCAAAAGAATGGTGGTTATCACTTGACGCACAACTTCGGCCACGGGCAGCAGAACTTGAGCGCGGTCTTTTACTATCTGAACGTGGTGGCCTATGTGAGCCATCTGATCCTGGAGTTGGGGTGTCAGCTGTTTCGCCGGGTGCGCGCAGAGGCTGGCAGGCGTGACGAGTTGTGGCACGGGATCAGAACGCTGTTGAACTATTGGGTATGGGAGAGCTGGCGAGCCTTGCTCTTACACATGCTAGATGACGAAGTGGGTGAGTCTCCGTAACGGCGCAAGGCTCAAGCCGGAGCCACCAAAGTATCGGCTCAAACAATGAACCAAAATAGCCAGTTGAAAAGAAAGGGGCAGCGACAAGG
>JACCTF010000762.1 GCA_013812565.1 Pyrinomonadaceae bacterium
CGTATTGGATTCAACTGGAACCCGCGCACTGCGGAGGGAGGAATCCCGGGATTTTTCACCGGCGGAGACAAACTGGTGCTTCGTGGAGGTTATGCCCGCACATACGATTATGCCTTCACCAACATCGCTTCGAACATCCAAAGCTCGTTTCCGTTTGTTGCCTCCGTCGCTTTGCCGTCCGTCGCACAACCCGGGGGTACTCTGCTTGTGCCCAACGCGTTCACCAGGTTGCCACTGGTGCAGGGCGCAACCGGCATCAATCCGAATCAACTTCAACGTACTGTTGTCGCCGATGATTTTCGTTCGCCCTATTACGAGAACTTCAGCCTTGAAGTGCAGCGCGAGTTTACGCGCGACTTAGTGCTGCGCGTTGGTTATGTTGGGACGAAGGGAAACTCTCTCTTTCAAACGATTGACGGCAATCCGCGCCTTCCCTTTTCAACAGTCAGGGTTGATCCGACGCGCACTTTCTTCCGCTTGCGCGCCAACACGGCACAGTCAATTTACCATTCGATGCAGGTCAGTATGGACAAGCGTTTGAGCCGCGGCTTTAGCGCCGGGCTTCACTACACATGGAGCGCGTTCATTGATACAGCCACTGAGATTTTCAATGCCTCGAATGGCGAAATAGCCGTTCCGCAAGATTCCTTCAACCGCAACGCCGACCGAGGGCGTTCCGGCTATGATCGTCCGCACCGGATCTCCGGCAATTTCGTTTACGAATTGCCTTTCTACCCCGATCAGCAGGGGTTTTTAGGACACATCCTCGGTGGCTTTCAAGTGAATTCGTTCTTCACCTTCCAGAGCGGCGCGCCTTTCACTCCACTAAACGGCTCTGACCCAACAGGCGCGTTGAGCGGCATCGACAACTTTGTGGGTAGCGCGATTCGCCCGAATGTGCTCGCAAACCTTGATGTCTCCCGAACGACGGTGGAGGAGTTGTTTAGACTGAGAGGAGTTGTCACCACAGCAAACGGAAACGCACTCTTCCAGACATTGCGTCCGGGGCAGCGCGTAGGTAATGCGGGTCGCAACATCTTGCGCTCCGACGGAATTAATAACATTGATTTCGGCATCGTGAAGAACACTCGGATCAGCGAATCGCAAAATCTTCAACTCCGTGCTGACTTCTACAACCTGACCAACTCGCGCGATTTTGGCATCCCTAACTCGACTGTTACGTCACCAGCCTTTTTAAACCAGTGGGGCACAGACGGCGGAAACCGTCGCGTCATCGTTGGGTTGAGATATGTTTTCTGAGTTTACTTGTATGGCCGACTTAAACTCGGCGCAAGCTGGCATTAACATTTTTATTAGTCAGTGGGGGCTGAGGAAGTAATCTTCTTCAGCCCTGTTTTTTTGATGCCGTCCGGTGTTCAGGCGAGTTTCTTTACGCTGGCATAGGGTAGTATTCTAATGCTTTGTACAGGCGCGCATTTCTGTCTCAAGTTTCAATCAACTCACGAAGCCTGAAGGAGGAAGAAGCCATGAAAACTCTCGCCCTGTTGTTTTTGGTCGGATTCTTCGCAGCTTTTTCAAGCGCACACCCCCTTGCCCAATCTCAAGACCCGCCTGATTTGGTTGTTCTCAAGTTTAGCTGGGCTAAGGAACGAATCGGATGGGAGCGAGATCCCTTCAGTCCCACGATTGAGAATTATGATGATGTGCGTACGCGAATCAGGGACGAGAGGCGACTTGAAGATGCCAAGAGAAGTGGGAACAAGGCAGAGGCCAGTAAGCTAGAACGATTGGCTCGAATGAATTCCGAAGCGAGATCGCGGCAGACAACTCCTCCACGTTACGGGTTTATATATAAAATCTCAGTCAAGAATACCGGCTCAAAAACAATCAAATCAATTGACTGGGATTATGTTTTCTTTGACGCGGACACTCAGAATGAAATCGGGCGCCTTAAGTTCAGTAGTGAAGAGAAGATCGGCCCTAGTAAAAGCAAGGAGCTAACCTTGTCTATCCATAGGCCACCAACTGAGACTATCAGCGTAAACGAGTTAAATAGTAAGGAGCGTACAACCCTCAACGAGCGGGTGATTCTGATGCGCATTCTGTACTCTGACGGCTCTGTCTGGCAACGGCCATAATCTAAGATTTTGAAGTTGCCGGACTTTCTTCTGGCACACGCCTCGCCTTGGCAGATGACCACCGGCTCATGCCGCAGCAAAGGTGATGCTCACAAATTCAGGAGAACTTTCTCCGTGTTCAAGTCGGTCTGCGAGTACACGCAAGGCTAAAGCCTGAGCTTTGGCGACAGCTTCATCAGAGGCCTGCCCATAAGCGAGCACGCCCGGTAGATCAAGCACTTCGGCCAACCAGCGACCGTCTTCTTCTTGTTCGTATTCAACTGTGTACTTCATCAATGAGCACCCCGTCTGTCAGTTTCAGAGTCCGGGCGCTGACGTCTGTTTGCTGACATTGGGGGTTGCCGCAACAAAGTGGCGGACCAGCCAGTCAACATTCGTGATCGCCGTGCCGACTACGACCGCGAACGCACCCGCAGCGAAAGCGCGCCGTACATCTTCGGCCTGACGCACGCGGCCTTCGCAAATAACCGGCGCACTCAAGCGTGAAGCGAGGCGTTCAATCAGCGAGAAGTCGGGTTCGTCTTTGCGATCAGCAGTCTCCGCCGTGTAGCCCGAAAGCGTTGTGCCGACGATGTTCGCTCCGGCTTCCTCAATTGCCCATACGCCTTCTCGCTCAGTAGCCACGTCAGCCATCACAGGGCACTTCAGGTCCATCTTAATTCGCTCAATGATCTTCGGCAGCGTCTCGCCGTTTGGCCTCGGTCGCGATGTGGCATCAAGCGCGATTACGTCAGCTCCGCTCGCCACGACGCGCGCCGCTGCTTCGTATGTCGGAGTGATGTACACATCGGAGTCTTTGTGTGTGGTTTTCTCGATGCCGAGTACGGGTACGGTGACAACTTCACGGACAGCATGGATGTTCCCTGGGCCATCAATGCGCACGCCAACTGCGCCGTTGCGCTCGGCGGTCTGCGCCAAAGCCGCGATGATCGCGGGATGAGCCAGTGGCGAACCCGCTTCCGCCTGACACGATACTATTATTCCGCCACGCCACGCGGCGAGCACCTGTTCTAACTTCATGTTTCTTTCCGTGATGTTTGCTTCAACGAATTTGCTTGCTAAGAACATTTGGAATTGAGTTCTCTCGCATTGGCGTAGATTGGCAAGCTGTGCTTTGGAGCGATTTGAGATTGCAAATTATAAATTTCAGATCGCACGAGAAAAGCCACCAAACTTAATTCCCAATGTTCTTAGCCAAATTTGACAGTAAGCCTTCCGGCAACGGCCCACGCCCCGCGGCGCGGTATGCAAGCAGCAGCGCACCCATTGCCGGATCGAAACGCGGCGCAATGATTCGTGCCGAAGGACTCTGTTCTTCAAGGGCAACTCGAAAAGCATCGCGCACTAATTTCCCACTAAACACGCCGCCAACCGCGGCCACGCACACCTCCGTAAAGCTCAACCGCTTCGCGACGACGGCGGCGAGCGCGGCGAGCGATCTTCCTGCTTCCATAATTATTTCACGCGCCGACTCCTCGCCTTCTAATGCTGCGCGATGCACCTCTTTGGCAAACGAGGCAAAGTAATCGCGTGTCATCCGACCGCAGACAACGGCCACTTCAATCGCTTGCAAGTCAGGGCAGTTGAAATATCCAAGCGCTAACTCCCTAAGCGGCGTTGGTTCACGCAAACCATCCTGCCCGAACATTGCGCGTCGCAGACTTTCTTTAGCAATCCCGAACCCGCTACCCTCATCGCCGAACAAATAACCCCAACCGCCTGCACGCACGCTCTGCCCACTTCGGTCTTCCCCGTAAGCAACTGACCCGGTGCCTGCGATTACGACAACTCCCGGCTCGCCTCCCGTCGCCCCTGCCAGTGCCGCCGGAGCATCGTGACCAACCCCTAGATGACGAGCACGCAAAATCGAAGCGATCACTTCTTCCTTAAACTCTGCTTCGCCGGTCATCGCACAGTGCGCCGCGGCAAACAAGATTTTATCAATTGAACTAATCTCAACCACTGAGCCGGCGGCACGTAAGGCGTTAGTAACGCTATCAACAATCGCACTTTGCAGCCGCTCGCGGCCGCCCGGCTGATCGACGTGGTTTGATGGTCCACCGCGACCGCGCCCCAAGATGTTGCCATCTCTGTCAGCGATGACAGCTTCGGTGTGGCTCTGTCCACCGTCAACCCCCAAGTAAAAATCTTTGCTCATAACTTCCTCAGCCAGAGTCGCTCGTACTCCACGCGACTCCGTGAAAGCTTCAGCAGACTCGCGGCAAAAGCATGTGCAATGCGCTCGCTGCTCAAAGGCTTCTTCCCTTCTTGAGCGCAAAGGCGCGCATCAAATAGATGGCCCAGTTCATGCGCGAGGATTATTGACGTTACCATCAATCGTGAAAACTCTACATCGTTCGCTTCGTCCGCTTGTTCCAGCGCCGCGAGATTGATCCGCACAACGTTCAGACGTGGCTCGCATTCGCCTATCGTCACAAGCGGCCAGCGCTCATAAATCACTCGCACGTTTGCACGCTTGGCAATCTCAAAAATATCCTTTGTTCCGTAGCACGCAATCACGCACTGGGCCAATGCTTGACCACGCGCGTCGGCTATCTGCATCTCCTTGTTTGTCAGGGAATCTTTTGGGGTGTGATTCTTCATGTGCGACTGCTGAGAGCACTCTTCACTTGAATGAAACGCATGGTGGCTTTTACCACAGAGACACAGAGGGCACAGAGGCGGCACAGAGTTTAAGAAATTCCTTCACTGTGCTACATCCTCGGTCCTCTGTGTCTCTATGGTGAAGTTCAACTCACCTTACGTCCAAGGATAATCGGAGCGCGTTCACAAGTGAGAAGACACTAGAACGCTTTATCACTCAAGCCGACCGCGGTGCTGCAACAATCACAAGCCGCTCATCCGGCGGAAGCGCTTCAAGCTCGGCCTGGGCCAGCGCAATGACCTGCTCGGCATCAGCCAACCCGGAAAGGTTGATGATCCTCCGCCCGACAAGCACATGCACATCTGGAAGCGTGCGCCCAGCATCGCCGAAATCCGTCAAACCCGTGATAATTCTTTCAAGATCACGTGCAATGTCGGCCACCTCGGAAGCTGCGACTTCTGCCGCACTCCGTTGCAGACGTATAACGCCCGTATGGTCTGTGACTCTCAACATCTGCCGCTCACTGCGGAACAGGCCGAACATTCGTTGCTCATAGTGCGTTGCAACGAACACATGGAGACTTGAAGTTTCTGCGGCCAGTCGTACACACTTAAGTTCAACTTGCATTGAACGCGCTGCTGCCGAGCGACAATCGTCTACATCCAAAGTGTGCCCCGCCTGATCTTCTTCGCGCCGAAGTTCAGTGGTTCCAAAAGCGGTGGCGCGCACCAGGTTGCGTCTGGTATCCACTTCGACTTCGGTTTCTATTGTTTCAGGAAGCGCGCCCGCCTTGGTCACAGCTTCCGCCGCTTCTCGACGCACCTGTAAGATGTCTGCGGGTGATGGATCAACGATGTTACGTTCGACCGAATCGCGCACCATCGCCAGCGCGACGCCGATGGTTGAGATAACCTCTGCTTGACGCGCGATGCGGTGAGACAGACCAAGCATCTGCGCCGTGTACGGCACGAGCGCCGCACAGCCTCCGCCGCCCCCAATGAGTTCAACTGTGGCGCGCTCCAATTTATACTCGTCAATCAACTCCTCGATCTGTTTCGCTACCTTGCGGCAACTCGCCTCAAGCACATGCTTCGCCGCTTCTTCCTCATTAACACCGAGCGCTTCAGCGAGCGGGCGAAACGCCGCACGCGCCGCTTCCCGGCTACCTCTGGCAAACGAATCTTCAGGAATTATGCCGAGCAGATTTGCGGCGCACGTCGGAGTTAAAGCATAACGCGCGGTGCTCCCCGTCTCACCTCCCACCTCATCTCCGGCCTCACCTCCTGCCTGAATCGCAACGTAATCTTCTGCATCACGTTCGGTTGGGCGCAGATGCACCAGCCTTGCTTTGTCGAACACGCTCGCCGCGGCAAAGCACGCATAGCCGAGTCCGGCGATGTGAGCCGAGCGTGGGCCGACATCAAGAATCTGCCCACCCCCTTCACGTATTAAGCTTCCACCCGCAATCGCCAGTGTGCGCACGTCGAGGGTGTTCAGGAATGTTCGATGCCCACCCACGCGCGCCGGGCGAGTTTGCGGCCCGCCGTCGCGGATCACCGAGATGTCGGCGCTTGTACCGCCGACCTCGATAAAGATTCCATCCGAGACGCGCTCGTGCATTAACGCTCCCGCGATCCCGGCGGCTGGTCCGGAAAGCATCGTCAGGATCGGCCGGGCGTGCACTTCAGCGACGCTCATCACGCCGCCATCCGAGCGCATGATCATCAGCGGCGCACTGATCCGCGCTTGCTCGACGCACCGGGCAGTCATCTCGGCAGTCGCAAACATCTTCGGCAGAATCGCGGCATTGAGCACTGCCGTGCGCGTACGCGTACGCAGACCGTAGAGACTTGAAACTTCGTGTCCGCAGGTTGCCATCAAACCTGCCCGACGCGCGATGTCTGCCACGCGATCTTCGTTCGCCGGATGATCGACGCCAAACGCTTCGGAGGCAACCACTACTTCCGCGCCTTGTTCGCAAAGGTCATGAACCATGCGCCTGATCGTTTCATCACTCAAGTTGTTTGTGGTTTTGATAAAGCCGTGATGGGGCCGGAGCATGCGTCCGGGTGCAAGACGCATCGGAGGCACACGCGTATCGTGATTGGCTTTCCACGCTTCAAGACCGCTCCCCATGCCGATGATGCCGACCCGCGCAACGTCGCCTTCCAATAACGCATTGGTCGCCTGCGTCGTTGAATGCGCGATAAACATCACTTCACTGGGAGCCACACCGAATCGGCCGAGCGATTGTTCAATGGCATCGATGATGCCGCGCGCAACGCCGTCCGGCGCATGGTGCGTGGTCGGTACTTTTAGTTGTCCGATAAACTCGCCCGTCTCATAATCGATTACTACAGCATCAGTAAACGTTCCACCGACATCAATCCCCACACGCACACGCCGCAATTTATTTCGTGACATCGAAAGTTCCAACGCGACCTGCACATGAGTGGAAGACACATCGGGTTTAACACAGATGGCGTAGAGGCAAACGGAATTGAATATCGAATCTGAGATTCCAAATTTCAACTCCTCTGTGCCGCCTCTGTGACTCTCCGGCCTCTGTGGTAAAAGCCACCTTAACCCACACTCAACCGAAGCATGATCAAGCACTCGAAGATTTACTGATTGACACCGCTTGCCAAGAAGCCGCCGTCAACCGCGAGCACTTCGCCCGTGATGAAGCTCGCGGCATCCGAGGCGAGAAAGACCGCGGCCCCCGCCAGCTCTTCGACCCGTCCGAAACGGCGCATCGGTGTGCGCAGCAGAAACTCACGTCCACGTTCCGTCTCATCTAACAACTTCTGATTCAAGGCGGTGCGAAAGACACCCGGCGCAATCGCATTAACGCACACACCGCCAGGTGCCCATTCGATGGCAAGCGATTTCGTGAGCGACGCAACCGCCGCTTTACTCGCCGCATACGCCGCCACTTCGTAGAGGGCAACAAAGCTGGAGAGCGAAGCGATGTTGATGATGCGTCCATATTCGCGATCAAGCATGTGGCGACCGAAAACCTGGCAGGCCCGCAGCGTGCCCGTCACGTTCGTGTCCATGATGTCGTTCCAGTCCGCTTCCGCAAAATCAATCGTGGGGGCGCGCTTTGTGCGGCCGGCGGAGTTGACAAGAATATCCACCTGACCGAAGCTCTCGATGCTTGCGGCGAGCACCTGTTCAAGCGACTGCCGATCAGAGACATCAGAAGCGATACGCAAAGAGCGGCGACCCAGTTCTTCAATCTCGCGAGCTGTCGCTTCTACTTGTTCCATGCGACGCGAAGTTGGAACAACGTCCGCGCCAGCTTCGGCAAGTCCATGCGCGATGGCGCGCCCGATCCCGGAAGTGCCACCGATGACGACCGCCACTTTGCCGGTGAGTTCTAAAGAAGTGTAAGGCATTTTTATCTTTCTGAGTTGGAGGAGGAATTGATGCTGAGCGCCGCAGACTATAGCAAAGCGCCGATGGATCACGAAAGCAGCCACGGGAAAGTGGGAAAGGGGCAAGCGTTGATGGGATGTCGTTGCGTGTCAGGTGTACATTTCATCTGCTGGCTGTCGAAACATTGACTGCTTTCTGTTTTCTAACTTCACCTCTGTGCAATATGCTCCTCTCCTGTCTCTATGGTGAAGATCGGCTTTCCCTAAATGCACCTAAGAGGCATTCTAAACAATCTTCATATTAGGAGGAATCTTACTTGTTCACGCCCAATCTAACCCGACGTACCAACGGCGCTAATGTTTGGCTGACCCTTCCGCCCAGCGTGGCACCCGATATTTCACGCTTGACTGTGCATCAACTTTGCCCCGATGTGTTGCCGAATGAGGAAGCAGTCGGGCATGCCATGTTGGAGGAGCTTCAAGCGCTCGTGGCAACAAAAGGCGATGACGTAACCATCGCGCTGCTCGGCGGACGCGGAGCGCAAAGCTTGCATCGTTTGCTTGGAGAACACGCGAGGGCGGGCGATCCGACCGGCTTAATTCATCGCCTTCATGTATTCACACAGGATGCGCTCGCACCGATGCGGATGAACAATGGCTTCAGCTTTGTGCGCGACTTCGAACGACTGCTCGGCGATGAGTTTTTCAGGCAAGTCAAAAGCTTTACACCGATGCGCACCGACGCGCCCGACATCGAAGCGGAAATGACAAACTATGTACAGCGCCTGAACCAACTTGGCGGTCTTGACATCTTCTTCCTGGGACACGGGCCGGAACCCGATGATGCCTCGCACCTTGCTTACATCAAGCCCAAGTCAGGAGCAACTGCGGCGGACATTGCCGGTATCATCCCCATTTCATCGAGCATCCTTGAACACCACATCACCAAATTCAAAGCGGGCGGAAGCTCTGTAGACGCTGACATGGAAGTCGAGTGTCGCCGTGCCACGCACATACTTACGCTTGGGCCGGCAGCGATCCTCGGCGCACGGCGCATCGTGCAATCAATCGTTGATGCCGACACGGCCCCGGCAAAGCGACAAACTTACCGGCGCGTGATGGAGACAGAAATCGCCGATGATGCGGACAAGCGTGCGCGTCAACTCGATGAGAACCCGGGGTTATGGGTGCGATTGCATGCAAGCGTACGCTCGCTGGTATTGCCTAATGTGCTCGCTTAACAGACAAGCAAGTCCGAAGTCCGATGTCGAAACTATGCTTGTCTTGACATCGGACTTCGGATTTACAACTTCGGACTTGTGGGCTTCGAGATGAAGTTAGTGATGACAAAGCTGCTGACCACCCCGATGAGTGCGCCCACTAAAGCTCCTGTCACCATGTATCTCGATGAAACTTGACCCGGCACCCTGAAGATCAGATCGAAAACCCACCCGAAGAATGTGCCGAAAACGAGACCGACAAACCCGAAGCCGACCTGTGATCCGATTGATAAAGGCTTCACCGAACTGCCATTGATCTCATCCAAAGGTTCCAGCCTCGGCGTCAGCAAGTGAATGATGGCGAGAGCGAACAGGTAAGCTGAGCCGGCGATGAAGAAGACCAGCCGGTAGTTGCCGCCAGTGCTCTCGAGGATGTAGCCGACCGCGACGGCCAGCGTTACGCCGCCCATCGCGCCGGCCATCCCGCCGATGCCCACCACCGATCCGACGGCGCGGCGGGGAA
>JACCTF010000771.1 GCA_013812565.1 Pyrinomonadaceae bacterium
CGAAACCCTGAAGCGCGTAGAAACAGAATGATCGTCTAGAAAACAAGCCCCGACGCGACGCGGGTATATCCAAGTCGTGACGCAACCGTGCGGGTTCGCTCCTGCCCGCATCGTCAAGTGATTGTCCACATAACCAAGTCATTACAGAAGGAATGCGCGATGCAAGTAAAAAAAGAATCAAAAATCTACGACGCGATCGTCGTCGGATCAGGAGCCGCCGGGGGCATGGCCGCCCATACGCTCGCCAACGCTGGCTTGAACGTGTTGGTTCTGGAAGCCGGACCGAAGCTTGATCTTTACAGCGATTTCAAAACTCACACTTGGCCGTATGAGATGACGTACCGCGGCCGTATCTCGCCAAAGGATGCCGACAACTACAAGTATGGATTTGCTGACGGCTACACCTCGCACATCTACGCCAGGTTAGATGAGAACCCATACTCCACACCCGAGGGGCGTCCCTTTGATTGGGTCAGAGCGCGTGCCGTCGGCGGGCGCACTCTGGTGTGGGGGCGTGTCGCGTTACGCCTGGGTGATCTCGACTTTAAAGCTAAATCCCATGACGGATTTGGTGAAGACTGGCCCATCTCTTACGCGGACATCGCGCCCTATTATGACCGGGTGGATAGATTAATCGGCATCAGCGGCACACGTGAAGGATTGCCGCAACTGCCCGACGGCATTTTCCAAAAGCCTGTGCCGATGCTGTGCGGCGAGATGATACTCAAACAAGGCGTCGAGAAAACGGGACGCCGGTTGATTCCTACACGGTGCGGAGTGACGATGGAGCGGTTGCCGCACAACAAGTATCGTGCGCCGTGCCACTGGTGCGGCACATGCGGACGTGGGTGTGACGTTGGCTCGATGTTCAACTCTCCCGCGGCGCTGATTGAACCCGCCAAGGGAACAGGCAAGCTCACAGTTCGCTCTGACGCCGTTGTGCGCGAGGTGCTCGTTGACACAAAGACCGGCAAGGTGCGCGGCGTCGCGTTCGTTGATCGAACAACGAAAAAAGATTATGAAGCGTATGGCAAAGTGGTTGTGCTTGCGGCCTCGACGCTTGAGTCCACACGCATCATGCTCAACTCCACGTCGCGCCTCTACCCACAGGGATTGGCAAACTCAAGCGGCGTCGTCGGCCACTACCTGCACGACCATACCTGGGGTGTTTCATTCACCGGGTTGGTAAAGCAACTAAAAGGGCGCGAGATTAGGAACGAAGATGGGCGTCCGGCGGGAACTTACATTCCGCGTTTCCGTAACCTCGACAAAGCGAGTCGCCGGCAAAAGTACATCCGCGGCTTCGGGTATCAATGCGCGAGCGGGGCCGCCATCTTCCCCAGTCACGCCAAGGACACAGGTGGTTTCGGCTCAGAGTTTAAACGTGAAGTTCGCGCCAGGCATCCAGCCTTCGTCCGCATGCCCGGCTTCGGTGAAGTGCTTTCGCATTATGAAAACCACGCCCGCATCAATCCAAACCTCAAGGATGCGTGGGGCATACCCGCGCTTCACATCGATATAGCTTACGGGGATAACGAAGCGGAGTTAACCAAGGACGTGATCAATTGCGCGCAGGAGATGTTTGAGGCGGCCCGGATCGAGATGTTCTTAATGAACGAAGTGATGTATCCGCCAGGGCATAGCATCCATGAAGTAGGAACGGCGCGGATGGGTGATGATCCGCGCACCTCGGCGCTTAACAAGTGGTGTCAGGCGCACGACATCAAGAACTTATTCGTAATGGATGGCAGTTGTTTTGTCTCGAGTGGATGCCAAAACCCAACGCTCACCATCCTTGCGCTGGCGCTGCGATCCAGTGAGTACCTGGTGAATCAGTACAAACGCAAAGAGCTATGAACGGGTTTCCGTTTAGGCAACCAAATGAAAGCCAACCGAAAGATCAACTTCTGTTGAGTGACATCGCCCGCAAGAAGTTCAGACAGTCCGGTTGCTGTTGTCGCTCCGAACGAAGTGAGCAAGCTGTCCGAGTACAAATCCAGTAGCTGTTTGTGTTTTATGCTGGAGAATTTACACCTTTTTCATGCTTCCCGCGTAAGGTGAGTTATCAGCTTGGGAGCTATTAGGCTGACAAGCATCATGCATCACCACAGACTTTGAGAACGACCAAGTGCTGCGAACCAACTGTGCTAGAAGTTGACGCAGCATGTTAGTCAACGAGATCAGTTCCAGATAGTTCACACACTTAAGGAAGGAAAGATGGAGGAATTTATTAGGCCCGATCTCGCGCCGATCACCAGGCATTTGCGTGCGATGTACGGTTCAAGAC
>JACCTF010000781.1 GCA_013812565.1 Pyrinomonadaceae bacterium
GATCAGGCACTACCTTCGGCGCAACATCGATGACATGGGTGTTCAGTTCATCAATCTTCTCTTTGCCGACGTAGGTAAAATTGTACTGGCCTATCTTAGACGTTTCGAGCGCGAACGGCTGGATGCCGCCGAGGTCATCTAAATCTTCCTGAGTAACAACCAGTTCGGTCAGCGTCGGCATGGGAAAACGGATGATCTTCTCGATGCGATTGCCTTGATCGTCAAAGACGAACTGTGAGATGCGGTTGTACTCGCCGGTGATTTGCCCGCCCAGACCGAGGGTTTGAATGATCGCTTCGCGTTTGAAGCTGTACTGGTTGAGTCCCTGGCGAAACTCTGTCTCTTTCGCGGTAAAGGCGCTGATAATTTGCTCAACATTGACTGGCGCGGCGGTGCTGCTCGAAGCATTCACCGCTTGCTGAGCCAAGATGGGTGGAACCGAGGCGGAAGCGAAGGTTGTTAAGGCGACGGCAAATAGAAGAAATCGTTTCATAAATAGTTCGTCCCAGTGGTTAGTTTATGAATCAGGCAGTCCCGGCGAAAGCAAGTCGCGGTGCCATAAGATTCTTTCAGATGCAGGAATGCCGCTATGGTGTTGCCAGTCTGTCATGTCTTCATTTTCACGCGGCGGGCGCGCTGGCTGGCTGGAAGCTCTTGATCAATCGGCAAACTCAACTTTGACCGAGTGTGGAATGATGCCGCGTGCCGCGCCTTCATCAAGAAAGCGCTGAACCGCCACGCGACCGCGCTCAGTGTAATCAAGCGTCAAGTCGTTAACCCACATTTCGACAAAACAATCTGCGAGTCGCGGGTCCATGTCGCGCGCAAACTGCATCGCGTAGCGCAAGGCGTCTTCGCGGTGTTCGAGCGAATAGCGAATGCTTTCATGCAGGTACTTGGAGATGCGACTTGTTATGGCATCGTCCAAGTCGCGCCGGATGACGTTACCACCCATAGGGAGCGGCAAGCCTGTCTGCTCGTGCCACCACTCCCCCAAATCGACAACTTTCTGCAAGCCGTGTTTATGGTAAAAGAGTTGACCTTCATGAATCAGTAGACCGGCGTCGCACTGGCCTGACTTAACGGCCTCGATAATCTGGTCGAAGGGAACAACCTCATAAGCGAACGTCGGACAGTAGATGCGCAGGGCGAGAAAGGCGCTGGTCATCGTCCCCGGTACAGCCACTTTCAAACTCTCGATCTGATTGGCTTTATACGCTTCATGCGCAACCACAATCGGCCCATAGTTATCACCGATGGATGCTCCGTGCGGCAGCAGACGGTACTTGTCAGCGATGTAAGCATAAGCATGAAAGCTCACCGCAGTGACTTCATACTCACCGCGCGTCGCGCGTTCATTGAGCTTCTGGATGTCTTCAAGCACATGCTTGAACTGGATGTCGCCAGTATCAATTTTGTGCGTCGCCAACCCGTAGAACATAAATGCATCATCCGAGTCGGGCGAGTGGGCAAGCGTAATCGTTTTAGGCATAGCTTATAAGGATGAAGGATGAAGGATGAAGGATGAAGCAGCATTGTCAGTTTCATCCTTCCGCCCTCCGCCTTCATCCTTTCTTATATTGTAGAGTGTGTCGCGTTCGATGGCTTCAAAGCCAGCCTCTTCAATAAGCGCGATGAGTTCGGCTTTGGTCATTTTTACTTCGTGGTTGTTTTCAACCGAATAGCTTTCCGAGAGTTCGCCGCCCTGGGTGATGGTGCCGTCGAGGTCGTTTGCGCCGTAGTGCAACGCGACCTGCGCGAGTTGTTTGCCGAGCATCACCCAGTACGCTTTGATGTGCGCGAAGTTGTCGAGCAGCAGGCGGGAGACGGCGATGGTCTTCAAAGAATCGACGCCGCTTGGGCCGGGTAAGTGTGAGAGCTTAGTGCCCGGAGGATAAAACGCGAGCGGAATAAAGCACTGGAAACCGCCGGTTTTATCCTGCTGCTCGCGCAGACGAATGCAGTGGTCAACGCGATCTTCCGCCGATTCGATATGACCATAGAGCATCGTCGCGTTCGACTTTGTGCCGGTGGCGTGGAGTTTAGCGGAAAGCTCCAGCCAGCGGTCGGCATCGCATTTGTGCGCGCACACAAGCGAGCGCGTCGGCTCGCGGAAAATCTCTGCGCCGCCGCCTGGACACGAATCCATTCCGGCTTCCTTCAATTGCCGAATCACGTCTTCGTCCGACATTTTATAGAAGCGCGCGAAATGATCGAGTTCAACCATCGTAAAGGCTTTGAGATGAAGCTGCGGGTATGCGCTCTTGAGCGATGACAGAAGATCGGTGAAGTAGGCGAACGGAAGTTTTGTGTTGAGACCGCCGACGATGTGGAGTTCCGTTGCGCCTTCGCGCACTGCTTCGCCCGCTATGCGCAAAGCTTCTTCGACGTTGTGCGTATAAGCGCCCGGTTGTCTGGGCGTGCGATAGAAGCCGCAGAATTTGCAGTCAGCGTAGCAGACGTTGGAGAAATTGAAATGGCGATTGACGTTGAAATAGGTGCGGCTTCCGTGCAGACGGCGACGCATGGTGTCAGCGAGTTTCGCGAGCGCTGGAAGATCATCCGTTGCGTAAAGCGCGACGCCATCAGCGAAATCAAGTCGCTCATTTGCCGCGACCTTGACGGCAATCTCGTTGAGTTTGGGATCGTGTGAAAACTGCATGGGTGTTAGTTCAAGGTTCAAAGTTCAAGGTTTAAAGTTCAAAGTCTGAGATTTAAGTTCGATGTGTGGATTTGAAGTTTGAACCTTAGACTTTGAACTTAGAAGCGCTGCTCCGCCGAAAGTTGCAAAAAGTATAACGCTCACAAAGGCGTTGGTGGTAAAGAATGCGGCGTTGAGACGCCCAAGATTATCAGCGCGAACTAACGTGTGTTGATAGATGAGAAGTGCGCCTGTCGCGATAACGCCGATCAAAGCAAGCGGACCGAGGGCCGTTAAGAAGTATAACGCGAGGAGCGCGGCGAAAGCGCCTGCATGGAGAGCGCGCGACATCCACAGTGCGCGCCCGATGCCGAACCTTGCCGGTAACGAACGAAGATTCGTGCTCAGATCAAACTCATAATCCTGGCAGGCATAGAGCA
Source organism: Pyrinomonadaceae bacterium (assembly GCA_013812565.1). Lineage (GTDB taxonomy): Bacteria > Acidobacteriota > Blastocatellia > Pyrinomonadales > Pyrinomonadaceae > JACCTF01. The sequence continues at coordinate 3,082 of JACCTF010000781.1, forward strand.
CATCAAAACCGGCGGTCCACAAAAGGACCAACAATGACAGGAGCAACGGTACGGGAGAGTCAAGCGCACCGCGCACCGCGATCCATGCGCCGGTTGGGGCAATCGACAAAGACCAGCCGAGGACTATGTGCGAGAGCGATGTGAACCGCTTCGTGTATGAGTAGAGAAGCACGCTCGCGAGTGCGATGGGTGCGAGCGCGAAGGTTAATGAATTGAGCATCCACGCCGCAAGGAAGAAAATCAGAGCTGAGAAAAGCGTGAACGTCCACGCGAATCGCAGCGAAAGCAATCCGGCCGGAATCGCTCGCGTGCGCGTGCGCGGATTGCGCCGGTCGAACTCGCGATCAACGATGCGGTTGAAAGCCATCGCCGCCGAGCGCGCCCCGACCATCGCCACTGTGATCCATAACATTTGTCGCATCGTGGGCAAACCATGCGCTGCCAACACTGCTCCGAGAAAAGCGAACGGCAACGCGAACAGCGTGTGCTCGATTTTGATCATCGTGAGTGTGGTGCGTAAGTCGCGTGCAACTGATGTCATATCACTTCAAACCCGCAGGGCCGATAATAAGTTCAACGCATCACAGCCTGATGGCAAAAGTTCTTTTGATCTTTGCTCTGCGTCGGCCAAAAAGCTTGGCAGTAAAATGGCGAACAAGCCGTTCGGCATAGCCTCAATCACCCTCCACCGTAACAACCGGCTCGCTCATCTTTTCGCCCTTCCACTGTGTCGCTTGTGAATGAGGCACGCTGAATTGATCGAGAATGCGAAAGACGAGGTGGTCAACCATTTCCGCAATGGATTGCGGGCGATGGTAAAACCCTGGACTTGCCGGAAGGATGCGCGCCCCGGCATGAGCAAGCCGCAGCATGTTCTCCAGATGAATCGTATTATAAGGCGATTCGCGCGGGACTATGACGAGCTTGCGGCCTTCTTTGAGCGTGACGTCGGCGGCGCGGTGAATCAGGTTTGTGCCTGCGCCGGAAGCGATTGCGCCGAGCGTGCCCATTGAACAGGGAACAATGATCATCCCCTCCTGCATGTGCGACCCTGATGCCGGGGGGGCGGCCAAGTTGTCGAGGCGATGAAGACGAATGAGTTTCACATCGCGCGGTATGCCGATCCATTCTTGGATTTTCCGATTATCGACTTCGCGTAAATCCGCGCCGAGTTCAACGCGGGCCACCGTCAGCGCCGCATCAGACATAATCAAGTTAATGCGTTCGATTATGCCGCTCGCCGCCAGGTGAATCAGCGTGCGATGCGCATAGATAGCTCCGGAGGCTCCGGTGATAGCGACGGTGAGTTCCATCTTTAGATTTGAGCTTGATCGCTCAACAAAGTTGCTAAACCAATCTCCACTCTTTCAGTACGCTCAACAACGAAGGCAACGGTTCTTGCCACAGCCAATCGACTTTCATTTCCAATCCTTTAAGCACAACGCTGCGATAGATGCCATCTTGCGTGATAGTTGCAAGATGATAAATGCCATCTTCTCCTAACTGATAAAACTCGGCTTGCTTGCGCAGCGGGTCAAGCAACCAATACTCGCGCACGCCTCCTTGTTCATACTCATAGAACTTATCACCACGGTCGCGAGCGCGACTCTCAGGGCTGACAATCTCAATCACAAGATCAGCCGGGCCATCCAAGAACGTTTTCTTGAGACGGTCCAGGTGCTCGCTAGAGATAAAGAGGACATCCGGTTCACGACCAGACAATTTTGGGCCAATCTTCATTTGAAAGGGCGCAGAGCGAATAACTCCTAATTGATACGTTTCTGTAAAGAAACGGAGTAGCGCAGTTAAAAAATCTGCTAGATCCTGATGTAAATCAGATACTGGACTCATGTAGATCACCTCCCCGTCAACCCACTCTGCCCACGTATCCTCGTCTGCCCATGCAAGAAATTCCTCATAGGTCATCTTCGCAGACGGTGGAGAACTTACAGGCACCGGCAAAGGTTCGGTTTTGATCTCTTGTGCCATAATCACTTCTCTAAATTAAGCGTCGCTAAAATTTCACTCTGTTCACGATCCTGAGTTTTTAATGAAAAAATGTGCGCCGAGCATTTAAGCAGGGCTGGATATGTGCAAATCTTACGAGGCACAACAGCTAATCGCAAGTGAGGCTCGTTTCAACGGGTCGCGGCTGGGTGTTAGAATCAAAACCCGTTTTCTCATTCGTTATCTTTTCACTCGGTGGTGATATGAACCTACAAGAGATTGAGCGTGTGCTGCGTCTGTTCAAGGGCGGTGAGGTGGACAGCGCGGAAGCGGCGCGGCAGATCAGTAACCTCGCTTATGAAGACCTCGGCCACACGCGCGTCGATCATGGGCGCGCGGCACGTCAGGGTTTCCCGGAAGTCGTCTTCGGCGCGGGCAAAACGCGTGGGCAAATTGTGGAGATCGTCGAGCGTCTGGTGCAGCGCGCGCCGAACGTGCTTGTCACGCGCACCGACGCGCAAACGTTCGGTGAAGTGCGCAACGTTGTCACGGATGCCGAATGGCACGAGAGCGCGAGGCTGATACGCATCAGACGCGACCACACGGAGCGTGGCGTCGGCGAGATCGCCGTTGTCACCGCGGGCACAAGCGACATCCCTGTAGCGGAGGAAGCGGCGCTCACTGCCGAAGCGATGGGCAACCGCGTCGCGCGAATTTGGGATGCGGGTGTGAGCGGGATTCACCGAATCTTGGCCGAGCGTGAACGCCTCGCGCGCGCGCGCGTGAACATCGTTGTCGCTGGAATGGAGGGCGCGCTGCCTTCAGTGGTCGGCGGCCTCGTCAGCGTGCCCGTCATCGCCGTGCCGACGAGCATCGGCTACGGAGCATCGTTCGGCGGCGTCGCCGCACTTCTAGGAATGCTCAACTCGTGTGCGTCGAACGTCACCGTCGTTAACATTGATAACGGTTTCGGTGCCGGGTTTGTCGCCAGCTTGATCAACCGCCGCTGGCCCAGCGAGCAGTAGACGTCTTGAGGTTACTCCGAAGGTAGCCTTTGTTCTTCTCGATTCCCTGAATGTGTACAGCTATATATCTTTACAGTGGGTATGAAATACGAGTGGAACGAAGATAGAGCGGTGCAAGTGCAGAAGGATCGCGGTCGCCGAGCGTGTCGAGGAACACCGTACGAAGGTCTCAACTCGAAAGTAACCTCGTGCGCAACAAACAGCAGTATGCCGCAGTGCCGATCAAGCTGAAGGTCGATGCGCCGCCAACCAAAGAATTAAGTTGTCGTCCCTTATAAGCTTCCCTCTCTATCACTCACGCCTGCTTATTGCGCTCGTCGCGCTTCTGTTGCTCACAGGTTGTGCGGCAAGGCGGACTCCCAATCTTGAGCGCATCTTCGCTTCGGCTAGAACGCGTTCGGGCAAGCGTCCGGTGATTGTGATCCCCGGCGTCCTCGGCTCGCGGCTGGTCAACCGAAAGACCGGTGAAGAGGTTTGGCCCTCCGTGTTTCGTTCGTCGGATGATGATTTGAGTTTGCCCATCTCGCCTGATCTGCTCAGCAACCGCGACGATCTGGTCGCCGCGCGGATTGTGGACACAATCAAACTCGCACGCCTCGTTCCATCGCGCCTTGCTCCGGAAGTCTATGTTTATTACGAACTGCTTGAAGCGCTTGAACGCTTCGGCGGCTATCGTGCGGGCGATTGGAATTCTCCGCCACCCGGCGGCGACCAAGATACGTTCTATGTGTTTCCTTACGATTGGCGACGCGACAACGTTGAGAGTGCGCGTGAACTCGTCGGCCGCATTGAAGAGTTGAAACTCAAACTGAATCGGCCTGATCTGCAATTCAACATCGTCGCGCACTCGATGGGCGGCCTCGTCGCGCGTTACGCGGCGATGTACGGCAACGCAGATTTGCCTGCCGAGGGAGAAACGCCGCAACCGACGTGGGCGGGCGCAAAGGTTATCAATAAAATCTTTATGTTCGGTACGCCGAACGGGGGTTCCGCCGAAGCTTTCGCCACGCTGCTCGAAGGGTTCTCGCTCACGGAGGGCTTGCGCCGCCGCGTTAGCTTGCTTAATAACCTTACGCGCGAAGACGCGCTGACCGCTCCGGCGCTCTTTCAACTTCTGCCGCACGGCGAAACAGCCAGATTTCTTGATGAAGATTTGCGGCCGCTCACGCTCGACCTCTATGACCCGGCGGTGTGGCAACGCTACGGCTGGTCAGCGGCAACTGAGCCGAAGTACAGACAACGCTTGACCCGAGTTGGTGATGGAGAGGGCGGAAGTGAGAACCCGCGCCGAGCAACATCACTGGATGATTTAGACGCCTACTTTGCCGAGGTGCTCAGTCGCGCAAAACGTTTTCACGAAGCGCTTAATGCCGCTTCGCCCTCTACGCCGTCGGTCGCGCTGTATGCGTTTGGCGGCGATTGCGAGGAGACGTTGGCCGCGCCCGTGATCTTGCGCGATGAGAAGCGAGGGCGCTGGGTGACGCTCACCGCGCCCCGCTCGTTTGACAGTTCGGGCGGGCGTCGCATCAATCGCCGCGAAGTGACGCGCGCCATGTATGAACC
>JACCTF010000785.1 GCA_013812565.1 Pyrinomonadaceae bacterium
GTCGTTTGGCTGAGGGCAGATGAAGAAGCTGCGATTGTAAGTACAGTGAGCATGAGAATCTGTGTCATAGCGGCACCCTTTCGGGAGAGGATTGGAGAAGCGTAATGTTCTAAGGCAGATATGGGAGAGGATTGGAGAAGCGTAATGTTTGTAATGAGGAATTAGCAAGTCAAATTTTGAATCAGCGCTTCTGCTAATTAGCGATATGTTTTTTCGGCTCGGAGCTGTTGAATGCGTCTGATCAGGACTTTTACGTTTTTTCTGCTTCGACCTCAATGCTTTTACGTGCTCATCAGACGTGTGGCCGACAATGACCGGATGCGTCGTAGTTATAGCGAAGCTAATCTTACTCTGCTACATAGCAGCGATTATAAGAGACGCTTGAAGCCTTCTTGCTCAAAGTGGTGATCGGTTGTAAGAGCGTCGGTAATCCCCTGCTCTTTCATAAGAACAAAGCTTACCGCATCACAGAGGGAGTAGGTTTTATCAAGCCGCGCGGCAAGGAGTGCCATTGCCCTATCGTGCAAGGTTTTGTCCACCCAGACCATCTCAACTTTACGATGCGCTCCAAGCGTCGTCAGGAAAGTGAGCGCCAGAGGGCGAGGAAGTTTTCTCGCATTGGCGAGGGCTATAAATTCCGAGAGCACATAACTGTGAGTGAGCGCTCTCCTTGCCTGTCGAAAGAGGGTCCGGGCTTCACTGTGCTTTGGCTCATCTCTGTGGTGATAGCAGAGAAGACCCGAAGTATCGAGGAGCATTATTTATGATAAAGGTCTCTATGATCGTCGCCGTACTCACGAGCGAGATCGGACTCAATACTCTCGTTATCAATGCCGGTAGCATAGCCTAAGGAGACGGTGTGCTGCTCTAAGCGGGCATCATCTGCTCTTCGTTCTTCGTCGGAGACGACAACACGAAACTTAGGGAGCTTTTCAGAAATCCAGTCGGCAGGAGTAATGCCTGTATCCTTCGCGGCCTCTACTAAAGCACTATACACCTCGTCGGGTAGTTCTAATTTCTGGCTCATGAGAAAAGAGTATCACGATTTTAATGCATCTTCGAGCCTTTTAAACGGTATTGTCAACTAAAACAAAATTTGCCATTTCTCTATACACTATATAGGTGGCATGAATATCACTGGTCCCACATATTGCGGCCATTTTCGTTAAAAAGCCTTTAAGTTGACAATACCTTCCGGAGAGACTGGGCCGACACGCCGTTCTTCCGTAAGAGCACGGCCCTGCCCCTGGTCAATCCCGAGTCGGTGTTGGACAAAAGTCAAACAACTGTTCTGGGCGGCTTGATCTTCACTTTTAGCACGCGTGAGCAGTAAAAACGGGCTAGCCAGAAGCCGAATTTAAGAGACATCCGTAACTGCGTACTCTCATTTCCGGCGAGCACTAAAACCGGTTGCCTTTATAAAGGCAACCGGTTTTAGCTGCAGTTTTCTACCGTGCCGCTCGGGCTGACACGATTTATAACTTGATAAATGGTCTGGTCTACATTTTTGTCATTAGTTTACGTTTGAAGGACAAAAACGTGCTCTCATAAAATTCCGGTGAATGCTTCAATCCAAAACCCACTGTATGCCTGTGCAGGCGATGAAGCCACTGATTGTACTGCCGTTTGGTCTATTCATCTTCATGCTTCGTTAGTCACCTGGTGGAACATCAGCCGCCTCGACATCAATAGTCACCTTGTACCCGGCCGTGTCTTCCCGGCGTAAACGAACATTGGGTAGAACCCCATACGCGCCAAGTTAAGGGCGCAAACAACTGAAGACAGGTAACATACTGTGCGTTGGAGATTCCTGCCACGAGGAAACACGCGCCGTCATGCCACCTGTCGAAGAGTTCAACCACAAGTTTGATAGTTTGCTTCAACGACTTCCCCACGGATGGGAAGAACTGGCTGTCGAGACACACGCCTTCACCCGAGCCAGACAAATCAAAAGTCCAAAGGAGTTGCGGCGCGCGGTTTTCTCTTATGCCATCGCCGATTACAGCTTGCGAGATGTGGCCGCAATTCTGACTTGTCAACAGAAGTGGATGAGCGACCAAGCCGTCCATGCGCGATTGTGCAACTGCGTTTCATGATTAGAAACTTTGCTGGCACAGATGCTCTTTGATAAAGCCACGCGCGTTGAAGTTTCGCCCCGTCGGTTGAAGATCGTTGATGCAACCACATTGAACTGTCCGGCGGCCCGTGGAACTGACTATCGCCTGCATCTGTGTTATGAGGCGAGCGGTCAAGGGAGCATTCCCTATTTCTTACGGTCCACAGCTTTAAGTTGCTGCCGTGTACGCTGACAGACACGATCAAAGCTCGACTTTATCCATTCATGCGGCGTAGCAGAGCGTCTCTGTCAGCCGCTCCAATAATGTACGCGGTACTTTTATGACATCGTGGCTTGAACTCGACATCGGGAAATGGTAACTGCTCCACAAATGGCGTCTAACCACAGCAATCGTGTCCGACGAAGGTCGCCACCTCTTTCTTGTACCACGCCGCCGTGCGTACCGGGCATACGTTCGCCTTGATCAGGCGTTCAGCCATCAGGGTGACAACCGAGTAGAGCGCCAACAGCGAAGGTGTCGTGCGCGCTATTGCTTTGTCCGACCATTGTCGTTGCGTCTCGACGCCGAGGTGCGCACGCGCCTCCTCAAACGTCACTTCCATCTGCCACCGCCGCACGAACCAGTGGATGATCTGCTGAGGCGAGCTCGACAAGTCTGTACACAACAGCGCTTGAGGCTTGAACTTCTCCAGCGGATCACGGATCAGCACCCACCTGATCTCGACCGGCGGCATTCCGGTGTGATACCACACCGCGGTCTCGGAGCAGACCTCGATCCAACGCTCAGTTTCACCGTACCAGCCAGCAACCTTCAGCCGCGTCCACTTCGTTTGCGAGTCCTTCAAGACCTGCTGCAAAGTCGGGCGACGTGCGCCTTTGAGCCGTGGTCGACCCATCTGCTGTGGTCGGCGTTGGGGTGCTCGATCATACAGCGCCGCATCAAGACGCAACCGGGTGATGAGGCTCGTCTGCTTCATCTCACTGATCTTGCGCAGCAGCGAAATCACGGCAAAACTGCTGTCTGCGACGAAGATAAGGTCACGCCCCGGCAACCATCGACTGACCAGCCGGATCATTTGCCAGGCACGATCAGTCAGTTTCTGATGCGCCCGACCGCGTTGCTCGTAGTAGCGCTCGGATGGACACAAGCACGTCAAGAAAGGCAACGCTCACGCTCGCTCAGCCCACGGCACACGAACCAACAACATCATCGAAAGCCACCGCAGACCGCTGGCTTTGACGAAGTGCGAATGAGACGAACGTACCGGGTCACGGTAGATACCCTGAGCTTTGATCTGCGGGCCACGTCGCCGCTCGATTGTGTCGTCTATGTCGATCAACAATGGGCCCGATGGCGCAAAGACTTGGACCAACAAGCCAACCAAGTGGCGGCTGGCAGCGAGGCTCGACCACACGGCACGGTTCAAGACGCGATGATACGTTTGAAAGTGTTCATCATCGCTCAGCCCCATGACTCTCAACGCCGAAGTGACAGTGCGTTTGCCGGGAGCAAGGATGGCACCAACGAGCAACACTTGTGCATGACTCCACACACGGTTGGAGAACAAGTGTGCGAACGATACAATCAGCGTCGTCAGTTCGAGAGGCAGTGTAAGCATTGGCGACCAACTTTTGGAGAAGTTGTCAGCCAGCTTACGCTGCCTCTCGTTTTACTTTCAAAGATCACAAAT
>JACCTF010000438.1 GCA_013812565.1 Pyrinomonadaceae bacterium
GCCCTGCCAGCAATTTCATCATTGGTGACTCCCAGCCTGGACACAGCTTCAGTCGCAGGTGGTGGGAGTAGTGTGTCTGTAAGCATCAAAATTGGGTTCTAAACCCGCTAATAATTTTCAGAGGAGAAGCATCAATTAATGAATCACTTGATTACCTCAAGCGCGACGGCACGGATTGAGCTTTCGGTGTCTAATGAGCTTTCGGTGTCTTCGGTTGCGCCCCATGTTTTGACCGTGCAGTTACTCACCAATGAACACAAACTAGAAGTCCTTGCTTTCCTCGCCGTACGTCCGGTCCACACTGTTTTGATGACCGACTTTATATCGAACAACGGTTTGGTGAGCGCGCTCAACCGCGGCTCGTTCTACGCCTGCCGTGGTGAGCGGGGAGATCTTGAAGGCGTCGCCTTGATCGGTCATATGACGTTGTTCGAGGTGCGCACAGAAGCTGTTCTGCCTGCTTTCGCTTCAGTAGCGCAAAACTGTTCGGCGGCACGCTTGATCGTAGGCGAACAAGATCACGTCGAGCGCTTCTGGAGCCACTATGCAGAGACAGGGCGCGTGCCGCGCCTCGTCTGCCGTGAGTTGTTGTTGGAGCAGAGACAGCCGCCAAGCGATCAGCTTGAAGCTATGCCCGGATTGCGTCCGGCAACATCGGATGATCTGACGGCTGTGATGGCGGTGCATGCCGAGGTTGCGTTCGAAGAATCCGGCGTCGATCCGATGAAGGTTGATCCCATAGGCTTTCGGCTACGGACCGCGCGCCGCATTGAACAGCAGCGCGTATGGGTGTGGGTTGAGCGCGGACGATTGATCTTCAAGGCTGACATTGCCGCCTCGACGTCTAGAGTGGTTTACCTCGAAGGCATCTACGTCAACCCGGAAGATCGTGGCAAAGGTTACGGCTTGCACTGTCTGGCCCAGTTGAGCCGTGGTTTGTTGTCACGTGTTGAATCGGTTTGTCTGCTCGTCAATATAGAGAATCAACGCGCGCGAAACCTTTATCAGAGAATCGGCTACAAGTTGCATAGCCGCTATAACACAGTCTTTTTGCAGCTGCATAGCAACTGAGAAGATCGTTACGATTCGGTAAACTTCAAGCGACGTTTAGACGACATCAGCCGCAGAGATTGGCGGCCTACGTCGGGAGAGAAGAAAGGCACGCCTGATTTCCTCTTTTCTCTGGCGTTGGTAGCGGCTCTAGAGTATTGTCTTGCCCAGCGTTCCTATTAAACCGCGTCGTAACTGCCATGGGCCTTCAACGTTTCGCTAAACCGTTCACCTGGCTAATCATTGCCACTGGGGCAGCCGTCTGCCTGTTCTCCGCCTATTACTTGTCCGTGGACGACATTGACGCGCGTTTTCTACTGCTCGCAATCATCACTATCGGGTTCGGTTCAAGCCTCGGCATTCAGATTCCACGCGTTAAGGGGCAGATCTCCTTTGCCGATACGTTCATCTTCCTCACGATGCTGCTCTATGATGGCGAGGCGGCCATCTTGCTGGCGGCGGCAGAAGCTCTCTGTTCTTCTCTACGTATCAGCCGAAAGGCGATCACGATCAAGACCGTGACCATCCTGTTCAACTCGGCGGCGATGGCCTGTTCGACCTTCATAACTGTCTGGGTGCTACGCTTCTGCTTTAATAGCTCGATCAAAAGTTTAGCTGACGATTGGTACTCTGCGACGTTCGTCATCGCGCTATGCACAATGGCGCTCGTGCAATACATCGTTAACTCAAGCCTTGTGGCGCTACACACCGCCTTCAAAACCAACCAACCCGCCTGGCACACTTGGAGCAGACATTACCTGTGGGCATCCATCACCTATTTTGTAGGCGCTTCGGCGGCCGGGGGCATTGTCAAACTCGTCAAAGAATTTCATCTCTCCGCTGTCATCTTGACAATCCCGATCATCGTCGCCGTTTACTTTACTTATCGCCGGTATATTGAAGACATCAAAGCGTCAGCCGCCCAGGCCGAACAAGCTGAGCGAGCGCGCGCTGAACAAGCCGAACAACACGTTGCTGAATTATCCCGCTACATCGCCGAACAAGAACGCATTCGTGAGCAGTTGTCGCAGATGGAGAAACTATCGGCGCTCGGCGAACTCGCCTCCGGCGTCGCACACGATTTCAACAACATATTGGCAGGCATTCTCGGGCGTGCCCAACTCCTGATGCGGACCAGAGATCCGGTGAAAATCAAACGTGGTCTTGAAATCATCGTCAAGGCAGCCGAGGATGGGGCTCATACCGTGCGGCGCATCCAGGACTTTGCCCGGCTGCGCCGCGACCACGAATTTGTTCCGGTGGATGTTGATCAAGTGCTGGTGGATGTCAGCGAGATTACCCGCCCGCGCTGGCAAGATTGGGCGGCGGCCACAGGCATCAACATAAGGCTTGAATTGAGAGCCGACTCCGATAGCGTAGTGATGGGGGATGCGTCGGAGTTGCGCGAGGTGCTGGTCAATATGGTCTTCAACGCCGTCGGCGCGATGCCTACTGGCGGACGGCTTGTGCTCGCAGCAGAGAAGTTGGGACCCTCTGTTGTGATCTCGATCAGCGACACCGGAATCGGGATGAGTACGCAGGTGCGCTCACGCATCTTCGATCCGTTCTTTACCACCAAAGGCACTGCCGGGATGGGGTTGGGATTGGCCGTCAGCTACGGCATCATACGGCGGCATGAAGGTACCATTGAAGTCGAATCAGAACTTGGGCGCGGCACAACCTTCAGTATTCGGCTTCCGGTTGCCGAGGGATTAACCGTAGCTTCAGCCAAGGATGAGTTGAGCGCGTTTATCGCCAAGCCGCTTCCCTTAGCGCAGCGAACAAGAATCCTAGTGGTTGATGATGAAGCTTTCATCGGCGAACTTCTGCGCGAAGTTCTCGAAAGCGAAGGCTACGAGGCGGTTGTCGCAGCAGGTGGACGCGAAGCGCTGGCCTTGTTTGATGAAGGCGACTTCGACGCCGTTTTCACAGATGTTGGCATGCCGGGGATGAGCGGTTGGGAACTTGCCCGCGCGGTGCGAAAGAGGAGCAGCAGCGTGCCCGTTGCGGTCATTACCGGTTGGGGCGAAGCCGTCGGCTCCGAGGAACAACGAGCGGCCCAAGTAGATTGGGTCGTAACCAAACCGTTTACGGCCGACCGCATTGCAGAACTAGCGCAAGAAGTTTCGCGCCAGCGAAATGTAAACCTTGAAAACGCTATTCTTTCCAACTCACCGAATGTAGGTTAAGACACCGGCTTGGCCGTAGTACAAACTACGTCTGCTAGTGCGGGGTTCGAAGCTCAAAACTCCGCACTCCGTACTCTCCACTAGAGAACTTCAAATTTCTCCCTTCGAATTAAGGTGTGTTGCGAACCACTGTAAGATGGTGTTGTACCACAGTGCCGAATTCTGCGGCTTCCCGATCCAGTGACCCTCGTCAGGGAAATAGAGAAGCTTCGATGCGACCCCTCGTCGTTGTAGCGCTGTGAACAATTGCAACCCTTCCGTGACGGGAACGCGGTAGTCGAGTTCACCGTGAACCACCAAGAGAGGCGTCTTGAAGTTCTTGACATACATGTGCGGCGACCAACGCGCGTACATCTCCGGGTTATCCCACGGCGTGCCCTTAAATTCCCAATCCGTAAACCACAACTCCTCGGTCGCTCCGTACATGCTCGTCAGATTATAGACGCCGGCATGTGACACCAAAGCCTTGAACTGAAAGCGCGGATCGTCGTTGTGCCCCTCGATCCAGTTGATCATGTAGCCGCCGTAGCTTGCGCCCGCGGCCCCGATCCGCTCGCGGTCAATCTCAGGACGAGCGACCACCGAGGCGACGCCGTTCTTAATGTCGGTGAAAGCTTTTCCGCCCCAGTCGCCCGAGATGTCGTCAACAAACTTCTGACCATAACCCGTTGAGCCGCGCGGGTTCGGCATAAAGACCACGTAGCCTGCGGCGGCAAAGACCTGCGGGTTCCAACGGTAGCTCCACGCATCGTTCCATGCGCCCTGCGGCCCGCCGTGGATGAGCACCAGCAGCGGCCACTTCCGCGAAGAACTAAAATTGGCCGGCTTGACAATGAAGCCATGCACCTTCGCACCGTCCGCTGCCTCCCATGCCGCTTCCTCGGCGGGCTTCAAGTTAAAGTCGGCGAGCAGACGGTCATTGATCTTTGATCGTCGGGTGACATTAGTACCATCCGCGCGGGCAAGATAAATTTCAACCGGTTGAGTCATGCTGTGGCGACTGAAGACAAGCGTCTTGCCGTCAGGCGTCACCCGCACATCGTCGTTGAATCCGTCGGCAACGAGCTTCGCTAATGGGCCGCCGCCGGTTGGCACTGCGTAGATCGGTTGACGACCGCGCTCGGAAGCGACAAAGTAAATCCGCCCCCCGTCAGGCGAGAAGGTGAAGCCTTCAACCCACGAATCGAACTCACTGGTAAGCGAACGTCTCTGGCGCGTCTTGCGGTCGTAGAGCCTTAGTTGCCAGCGGTCGCTCTCAAAACCCGGCCGGGCCTGCGCGCGATACGCGAGGTAGCGACCATCCGGCGAGTAGAGCGGCGACAGATCGTTTGCTTGGTTGTCGCCGGTGATACGCTCGGCTTCACCGCCCGTGACCGGAACCACGAAGATGTCGCCGTTTGTTGAAGTGGCTTCCGTCTTGTCGGTGTTGCGGGCAAAAGCAAGCTCTTTGGAATCAGGCGAGAAGCTGTAATCGGGCGGCCCGCCCAAGCTGAAAGGCGGCGCATCATAATCGCCCGGCGTCAGATCACGAGCCGCGCCGCCCCCGCTTGAAACTACGAAGATGTGCGAGCGCTTGCCTTCTTTCCATGAAGTCCAGTGGCGATAAAGCAGGCGATCCGCGATCTTCGCATTGCTCGTCGCAGCTTGCTCGGCACGTTGGCGATTGCACTGATCCGTCGCACACTCGGGATAAACCTCGGAGGTGAACGCGATCAGTTGACCGTCGGGCGACCACACGGGATTATCCGCGCCGGTTGAAATGTTTGTAATCTTCTTCAGTTCGCCGCCGGCAACATCGAGGGTCCAGATTTGCGGCTCACCATCGCGGGCGGAAACAAAGGCCAGACGCCCTCCATTCGGCGACCAGCGCGGCGAACTTGATGACGCGGCCCCGCCGGTCAGTGGCCGGGCTTCTCCGCCTTCAATCTGGATCAGGTATATTTGCGTCGTGCGACGGTTCGATTCTTTGTCGATGTCAGTGACCGTGTAGGCGATTGAACGGTTGTCTGGTGACACCTGCGGATCAGACACACGGCGAAGCTTGAGTAGTTCATCAACCGTGAACGGGCGCACGCTCTGTTGCGCCGCAATCGACGAGCAGCAGAATGCAACTACCGTTATCAAGATACCAAGACGCTTCATGAAATTCTCCTACTGTTAAAAGGAAGACAGAAGTCAGAAACTAGAAGGCAGTAGGCAGAAGGGAGTAGGCAGGATAAAGCAGTGGTTTCCGCCTTAGCATTCTGACTTCTGTCTTCTGTTTTCATTTCTTCCAATGACCACGCGCAAACATGCTTCGGCGGACAGTTCAGCTTACGACTCATTCGCCTGGTTTTACAACAAATACTGGGGCCGGGAGATTGCCGCTCAGATGTTGTCGGCATTGGATGTGTTGCTCGTGCCTGCTGTCCCGGCGCGCAGTCGCATCCTTGACCTGTGCTGCGGGACGGGGCGGCTTGTGGCTCTGTTGGGGAAGCGCGGCTTTAAAGTGACGGGCATCGACAACTCAAGGGCAATGCTTGCGTTTGCGCGCCGCAACGCACCAGCCGCGCGCTTCATCCGGGCCGATGCGCAATCGTTCAAAGTCTCACCCGTCTATCAAGCGGCCATTTCAACCTTCGACAGTCTCAATCACATTATGAGCCTCAAGGAATTGACCGAAGTGTTTCGTTGCGTTCATGCGGCGCTGGTTGAAGATGGAGTGTTTGTATTCGATCTGAACAGCGAACAAGGCTTTCGCCGTCACTGGCAGGAACACTTCGCGATTGTAGAGGATGATGCGGCGTGTGTTCTGCGTGGTCGGTACGACCGGGAAGCAAAAGTTGGTCGGTATGAAGTGACGGTGTTTTGTTTAAGGAAGCAGTGGCAGCGTTATGACTTCACTCTGTTGGAAAGATGCTACTCACAACGCGAAGTTCGTGCGGCACTCAAGGCGGCGGGCTTCGCAACCATTTCAACTCACGACGCGGCGCGCGACTTGGGTCTTACCGAGCACATCGGGCGGTGGTTCTTTGTCGCTCGCAAAAAGGGAACGAAAATAGCGAAGGAAAGCGCTCCTAAAACTTATCCGATCAACCAGTAGCTGCCGGTTTCCTGCCCGCTGACACTTGCCGACACTTACGACCGTGGCGAGTCGTGTCACCCATCGACACAACCCCGCCAACTTAGAATATTCCAAAATCTTTTAACCTATATTCATGTGGCAAATTTCCGAAACTGGAAGCGGAATCACAATTTTTAACAGCGTTTGAACGTAGAATTAGTGGCACTGGTATTTTACGTGGACGAGTGTTGCAAAATGGGGCGCACGCAGGTAGATTGTCGCGGGTTCGAAACGAAACGAGCAAGGTGGAGGTGTTCCCAAGTAACAATCGATTGGGTCATGCCTCTACGTTATCTAAACATGGGGAGGTGGGAACAAAGTGCCAACGGCAACATGCCCTGAGTGCGAAGAGAGTGTTCATGTTGAAACGGACACGGAGAAAGGCGACACCGTTTCGTGCGAAGAGTGCGGAACGGAACTGCAGGTAGTCGGACTCGATCCTGTGGAATTGGACATCGTTGAAGACGAAGACGTTGATGAAGATGAAGAAGAATACTGAGAAGCCGTCCCGAAGCTTCTAAAGCTCGCAAGTAAGCGAGGGGGTATTGTAGGGATTGGCCCGAACAACCTTAATAGGTCATAACCGATAGGTGTCAGGCATGTTTTTAATATTCCGCTGCTTGTCACCTATCGCTACTTTGATACCCGACACGACTCTGGCGAACGCGAAGGCCGCGCGGCGCTTCAATGCGAATGGAATGAGAGCGTTTGTCGCGTCGTTTTTCATCAGTCGGATAGAAGGCCAACACATAGGTGGAAGTGATCTCTTCGGCAAGCGCGCGAAAGAGTGGATCAAAGTCTTTGTCCGTAGCATAGACGCCCGTCCCGCCGGTCTTTTCAGCCAACCCGCTAACATCGAGCGGCGTCGGCAACGGGGCGGGTCCGTTCAAAGACGAAAGCAGTCGCGAGTATGAAGGTAGCGTTACCGTATTAACGCTTACGTCAGCATTGTTGGCGCGCTCGATCACCGTTGATGGTGAGACGGTGTCGCCGACGGGAAAACCATCGGTGATCAGCACGACGGTACGTTTAATCAAGCGTTGCTGGCGGGTGCGGGGCGCGCGCCGGACGAGCAGCCGGATCGCGTCGTCAACCGCGTCGTAGGCGTGTGTGGAAAGACCGTTTGGTTCGCGCGCGAGCCGTCCAAAAGCGCGGTCGAGTTTATCGAGGTCGCCGGTGAACGTCTGATGAACTTTGACCTCCATGCCAAAGCTCATCACGGCGAATAGCGACGGGCGTTCAGATAACCGTTGGGCGAAGACGCGCACGGCACTACGCAAACGCTCGATCTCACTAGCCATCATGCTGCCTGAGATGTCCAGCGCAAATACCACGGCGATTGGTTGCTGAAGATCAATACGCTTTTCGGCATTGAAGAAGGAGACCGGCCTCTCCACGTCATCCTCGTAAAGCTTGAAATCTTGCGCCTGCAATCCGCGTACAGGTTGCCCGTCCTTATCCGTTACCATTACATCAACAAGCACAAGATCGGTGTCGATCTTTAGCACTTCCTCCGGATCCTGCTGCGTCGGTTGCGTTGCTGGCGGAAAAACGCGGCGCGGCCGCTGTGCTTCCGGCGGCGACTGTTCTTGTCCAAGACACACTGGAGACGACAAGAGCAGCAGCAAAGAGACGCAGCAGAGCATCGTCAATACGCGCCGACAACAGTTAGTGTGACCAATCACAACCGGGCAATACTCCTTGAGTAAATCACAAACGCAATTATAAGGGGTCGCAGGGCATGCTTACCAGAGGCCTCTATTTACTGCGTATCTGATGCTTGTCACTTCTTGAGCGGCAACCGCGCGCCGTCAACAGCGCATGATATACTGCACGCTGCAAATCTTGCTCTCGCTTTCATCATTGGGGTCACAGTGTTTGAAAACAACGATTATGCTTTTTCATAAATTGATTAACGCTCTGCTCGTCGTGCTCTTGCTAGCTTCCGCTTCAATCGGGCAGAAGCGTGCCACGGGCGGCATCAAAGGCAAAGTTCGTCTCGAAAGCGGATCGTTAGCAGACGGCGTAACGGTCATCGCACGGCAGGGCGAGCGCGAAGCCGCGCGCGCTGCCACGAATCGTAAAGGGGAGTTCCGAATTAAGGGACTTCCGCCCGGTCGCTATTCGCTGGTGTTTCGCAAACCGGGTCTGCGCGTCGGCACGTTTGAAGATTTTGAGGTGCAGGCCGGAAAAGAGCGCAACCTGCGCGACGGATTAATTCTCCCCGTGGATGAAGGCACGCTCGCCTTTGTGCGCGGTAGCGTCTTTAATCACGAAGGGCGAAGCGTCCCCGGAGCGCGTGTTGAAATCGCGCGCCTAGCGACAGATGGTACAGCGAAAAAAATTGATGGCCGGATCACGGGTGAAACGGGCTCCTTCGTCTTTCGTCTTGTGCCTGACACGGCGAAGTATCGCGTCACGGCGAAAGTTGATGGCAAGCCGCCGGTGAGCGGCGACGTTGAGGTGGAGGGTCCGGCCATCTACCGAATTGCCCTTTCCCTAACAGCCCCATCACAGCCCGTTGCACCATAGCGAACTCCTCGCCCACACTACCAACTGCGCTTCCAATGAACGATGCGCCGACTAACATACCAGAGACAACGCGCGAGGAATTTCTAACCGCGCGCCAGTTGGCCGTCATCCTGCAAGTAAGCGAGCGAACCGTACAGCGCTTGGCGCAGAGCGGGCGCATCCCGGCCATTCGCATCACGCCGCGCATTATGCGCTTTCATCTGCAAGCCGTGTGCGATGCGCTTAACGCAGGGAGTCGTCCGCGCGTGCGGCGCACCGTAGATGAGCAGAGCGAAGATTCGCAACTCTCTTTCACAGATTTGCTTTGGCAGCCACCTATCGATAACTCGCACCAAAAAACGCGCACAAGCCAAAAATCCAAGAGAAAAAAAGCGGTCAGCCTCTGATTCAAAGTCTGACCGCTAACAAAGCATCTCCTTCGGATTGCGCTCCTGCCGCCTTTCGCGTTTACCTCATAGCTTAACTTCAACTTACTTCCAAATTATCTTGCAGTTCGATTATCTTACAGCGCGGCGCAATGAGCCGATTGGCCCGACATCCGTCCAGCGCCCGTCCCGCTTAACATAAACGCGCGGCTCGCTTGGTGGAAAGCGACGCGCGAGTTGAGGTTGGTCAGCTAACAGACGGCGCACAGTTGATCGCTCACCCGTTGCCACTCTCCACTCCCCATACTCGCGTAGCAAATACTGGCGGGCTGTGACTTTGCCTTCTCCTTCAAAGGGAGCGCGCACTCTTCCGTACAGGGTTGTGTCAACTGCCGCGACATCGCCGGAGACGCTCAGACGGTTGATCTCCAAACGGTTCAGTTCATACATCCCGCGTGTTTGCTCCAGCGCCTTCACAAAACGCGCGCGAGAAATTCGACGCTGCGAGGTGCTCGGCAGCGCATCGTAAAGCCTATCGTACTCACCAGCGCGCAACTGCCGGAAAGCTCTGTCCAAAACGCTGCGCACTTCCGCTTCCTCGGCACCAGTGCGTGCCGTTGCGAACGACGGTACGACTACAAGGAACATCATCAAGGTGGCAATCGCTGTTAATACAAAACCTTTAATCTTCATCTCTAACCTCAAAACTGTTTTCATTTTCTGCACGGGTCGCAATAGCGCTCGCTTCGGTGGTCGAACGGCTCAGTCGGTTGCGCAAAGGCATAAACCAGGCGACCGCGCCGAGCGTGGCGATGACAAAGGCCGCATCCAACTGATCGTTCCACAGGCAGAACATCGCCGCGACCAGACACATGCCGACTACTCCGTGCCACACGCGCTCGGTAGACAGTGAGCGGTGCTCCGGCGACCGTCCGGTATCGTCATTCATCAACATGCCGTTCCTTTAATCTGCTTCTTACTTGAACACCACCGGGATAGAAGTTTCGATTGTACGCGGCGGATAGCACTTTTCATCGTCGCACGGTTGTACACGCAAGCGAGCGCGAATCGTGCTCGCGCCTTTAGGGGCACCGCGCTTCGCCCGCAGCGGCAACTTGATCATTGCTTCGCCTTCATAAACCGCGAGCGGCTTTTCGGCGAAAGCAAATTTTTTCGTGATCGCCGCAGGGTAAACCGGCGGGCCGGTAACGACGATGTTACCGGTTGGCTCGGTTGTGAGTTCCGTTGCCCGCAGGTATGAATAGGTCGGCGGGTTAGCGTTGATGTGTAAACCGTCAGCGATACTGATTTGCAACGTCGCTTCCGCAGGTTCACCCGCGCGAAGCTCGGTCGCAACGGCACTGACACGCACAACCTCTCCGGCGGGCATAGTCTCCGCAAAGGGAGCCGATGGGCCTGTTGATTCAGTGGGTGCCTTAACCGGCTGATTCTCGGTTGTGGCGCAAGCTGCAAACCCAATCAGGAGCAGACAACAGATGAAAGTGTAAGTAGGTCTATGCATTGGAAATTCCAGTTAAGCTTATTGTGAGCTAAGCGAAGTGCAAGCAGAAACTTTACCGAGATTCTAAATAGATCCCGGTTTGTGAGCCCGGCGAAAGCGGTAGCTGAAAACCCGCCACAAGAAACCGACGGGCAGCAGGATAAAGAGCACAATGGGCATCTTGCGCCTCATCGCATTGACCGTCACCTGAGCCATGCTCGCATCATCAAGCGAGACGTTCTGCGTCGTTAGCGCGCCCTCTGCCTCTGGCCTCAGATACTCTAGTTCTGTCTTACTCTTTGCGCCTCCAACTGCTGCGTTAGGTATTTCAGTTGTTCGACCGAGAGTACCGAGGGTTGCCATTGGTGACAAAATGCCGCATTAGCTTGCGGAGGGTACGAAATCAGATGCGAGTTAGAATCGCGCACGAGCGCGCGAACTTTACTGGCGAGATGCCTCGGCTAGTGGACGACCGCCGAAGAAGGCGCGCATTGTCGCCACCATGCGCCGCACGCGGCGCACAACCTTCGGCAGCACCCAGGCGAAGATTAATAAAAAGATGAGGATGACGACGAGAATAGCTGCCGGATGAAGCACCGCAAAGACAGTCGCGCCGATGGCGAAGATGTCTTCCAGAATCGAGAGCGTCCAGTTTGTTATCGGCTCCGGGCTGGTATTGGCTGCGGCACGCACCGTTGCTTTCGTGCCGTGCGTCGAGAGCGCAAGACCGCCGCCGACAAGCACGGCAACGGTCTGCACCGCCGGATCAAGATTGGCTGTCCCGGCAAGCGCGAGCACGGCCCCCGCGGGGACACGGATAAAGGTGTGGGCCGCGTCCCAGATCGTATCGACATAAGGAATTTTATCGGCGATGAATTCGATGCTGTAGAGGAAAAGCGCCGTGCCGATGATCCACCAGTTGTCGAGCACTTCGAGACCACCCGGAAGTTGCGCCCAGCCATAACGCTGCAACAAACCGAGCACGGCGACCGTGGCGTAGAGGTTAATGCCTGAAGTCCAGGCGGCGCCGAACGTCAATCCTAGAATGTCAATCAAGCTCATCTTGCGCTCCCTCCTGCTGCTCAGCCGCTTCTTCGCGTTCGTCGTGATCCTCTGCGCCGCGCTTGTCAGGCCGCTTGATGCCAAACTTCTCCAAACGATATTGTAATGTGCGGAAGGTCAGGCCGAGGAGTTTCGCCGCTTTAGTAATGTTGTAGTCGGTGCGCTCCATCGCCTGCATGATCAAGTTGCGTTCGACATCTTCAAACTCAATCCCTTCACTCGGTAGCTTGAACTGGCTTTCGGCTGCCGGGCGCGCATCTTGCTTTACTTCAAGCGGCAGATCATCCACGGCGATCCACTCGCCTTCACGCAGCAGGATGGCGCGCTCAATCGCCGATTCAAGTTGTCGAACGTTGCCGGGCCAGGGATAGTCCTGCATCACCCGCCGGGCTTCAGGCGTGAACCCGCGCACTAGGCGCGAGGTGTGGCGCGTGTGTTTCCTCAAGAAATAGTCGATCAAAACGGGTATATCTTCACGCCGCTCACGAAGCGGCGGCACATCGACGGAAAGAACGTTGATGCGATAGTACAGGTCGTCGCGAAAACGCCCGTCGCCGACCATCGCACGAAGGTCGCGGTTCGTTGCTGCAACCACACGCACGTCGATCTTAAGCGGTCGCGCCCCGCCGACGCGACGAATCTCGCGCTCCTGCAACGCACGTAATAGTTTGGCCTGCATGCTGATGTCGAGTTCGGCAATCTCGTCGAGGAAGAGCGTACCTTTGTCGGCAACCTCGAACAGACCTTTCTTCTCGGCGTGTGCGCCCGTAAATGAACCCTTCTCGTGACCAAAGAGTTCCGACTCCAACAAATTCTCGTTGATCGCCGCGCAGTTGACGGCTTGAAACATCTCGGTGACGCGTGGGCTTTGATTGTGCACGGCGCGCGCAATCAGTTCCTTGCCGGTTCCCGATTCACCACGAATTAATACCGTCGAGCTTGACCGCGCAACCTTCAGGATCATCTTCTTGACCGCCTCCATCTTAGGCGAAGCTGAGACTATCTCTGAATCTATCGCGTCGAGTTTGCTGAGCGCGCGGCGGATTGTGTCAAGCAACGTGTCGCGGTCGTAGGGTTTCTGCAGGTAGTCGTATGCGCCGCGCCGCAAAGCTTCCTTTGCCGAGTCGATTGAGCCATGTGCAGTCAGCAGGATAACGATGATTGACGAATCATACTTGAGAAGATTCTGCAGCAGTTCAATGCCATCCATTCCGGTCATCTTCAAATCGGTTAAGGCCAGATCAAAGCGCCGCTCGCGCTGAAGTTTTAGCGCCGCTTCACCCGACGAAGCGGTTGTAACGTCGTAACCTTCACCCGACAAAATCATTTCCAAGATTTCACGCTGCGACTTCTCGTCGTCAACTACGAGTATGCTCTTACGTGCCATGAGATAAAGTCTCCAATATTCAGTGGGCGGTAGGCAGCAATCCGGAATCCTGCTTCTCTTGAACCTTTTGGAGTGTGGTTGCTGCCGCCGGTAGTTTGATTATAAAAGTGGTGCCTGCGCCCGGCTTGCTTTCGACGGAGATTGTGCCGCCGTGATCGTCAATCACCTTTTTTACGATTGCCAAGCCGAGTCCCGTTCCTGTTTCCTTCGTCGAGAAATATGGCTCAAATATCTGCGGAAGACTTTCGGGCGCGATGCCGCTTCCCGTATCCGTGATCTCAATCCGCGCCGCTTCATTTTCTTCAGCGAGTGTGATAGACAGGCTGCCCCCGCCTCCGTCCATCGCTTGTAAACCATTGATAATAAGGTTTGTGAATACTGAACGTAAAGACTCGGCATCGGCCATTGCGTGGGGAACCACGCCTTGCTCTTTGATGTGAACTTCAACGTTGTTCTCCGCAGTTTGAACCTCAACCATCCGCAGCGCATCTTCGATCACAGCATGTAGATCAACGGAATGAAGTTCGAGTTTGGCCGGACGCGTGTAGTTGAGAAACTCTGTGATACGCGTGTTGATGCGCGCGACTTCGGCTTTGAGTTGAACAGCAAGACGTTCAAACACCTGGCGCTTCTGCGGGTCTTCGGGGGCCAGCGTGGTGCGCAGATGATCGAGCGTGAGGTTAATGTAATTCAACGGATTTCTGATTTCATGCGCAATCGCTGAAGCAAGTCGCCCAACAACCGTCGAGCGTTCAGCTTGATGTAGTCTCGCTTCGAGTTCGCGCGTGAGGCTGAGGCGCGCGATCATCTCGTTGAACACAGAAGCGAGTGCGCCCATCTCGTCACGTCGGTTGGCCGCCGGCACACGAAAGTTAAAGTCGCCTGCCGCAACGCGGTCGGCAGCATCAGATAAATCTTTGATCGGCTGCGTGAAGCGCCACACGAGAAAAGCCGCGACAAGCGTTGCCCCGAACAGCACCGCGAAAGTGACCAGCAGCGGTTGCGCCGTCTGCCAACTCAGTGCGCCGCCAGGCACATCGGTTGATCCTAATACAACAATGATGTAGTTAAGTCCCCGGTCGGTTTGCACGGATAAGGCAAACGCCCGGGGCTTGCCGATCCGAACCGGAGATGAGGCAAACGAACCTTGCGGCAACTGCATCTTTGCGTCACCGAAACGTCCGATGTTGATGAGCGGCGCGTTGAGCTGAATTTCGGATAGGTTACGATTGATATAGCTCTTATCAAGGCTGTCTTCAATACGCCCTTCCTCATTAATAACAAAGATATTTGTGACGCGTCCAGCTTGCTTATCAAGCAGTGGATGTTTGCGCTGCTCGTACAATTCGGCAAGGCGCGTAGTCGTCGGAAAACTCTCCACAGCGAGCGCGATGCCAGCCGCCAGTGCTTCTTCCTGCTCGGCAACAATGTGGGCGTTGTGTTCTTGTTGCTGTTGATTTAAGTAATACTGCACACCGAGTGTCATTACCAGCAGCACTGCCAAGACAAGCAGCAATCGCACGCGGAAGCTATAAATAAGGTTGAGCACGTTCATCGAATCTGTTAGTGTCAAAGCAATTTCTGCGGGTCAAATGTTCAGCGTGTTGTTAAACAGAAACGTTTATTCTGTTGCCGTGTAACGCGACCAGATGTTATAGTCGCCTCGGTCTCCAGCGCAAATTCCCCGGAGACCACCCCCGGGAGTCCCCCTCCCAAATCGCTCGATATGAAGGTTGACGGAAAACCGCAGGAGTTAACCGAAAGCGTTTTGATGAAATTTAGGACGCTTCTAGATTGCTAGGATCACTAGACTTCGGATTGCTCGCTGAATGCATCTAAGCTGCTGTTTGCAGCCGAATGTAGTAAATTCGGTTCAACCACCTACCCAAGCTTTTTGTCGCGTGCGCGCGTTGCCCAAGTGCGCATACGGTTCCTGTATTAATATCTCCCCCGAGAGGTTTATTGATGAATCACACCCCGCGTACCCCGATATTTCTTGCGCTGAGCGCTCTTGTGCTGAGTTTGTTCATGCCGCTCTTGAGTCCCGCTGCGCTCGCGCGAAGAGAGAAACGATCTGCTGCGCGAACATCCCTTCAAACTAAAAGCAAGCAGGCGCGCGTTGACAAGAAGCGTGACAATAAGAGGAGTGTCGGCAAGAAGCGCGCTAGAGAAACGGCTAGTAAGCGTGGAAGGGGTGCTGACAAACGTTCGTCTTCCGCGCGAAACAATGATCGCAGAAATAGGCGTCCGCTATCACGCCGTGAGCGCCTTCTAGAATCGCGGCGTGGAAGTGAGCGGCGACGGCGCGAAGAGATCGCGCGTCGTGAAGCTGCCAGGCGCGCTGAACTTGCTCGACAAGCTGCGATTGCTCGACAGCGTGCGCTGGACCAAGCGCTACGCGACGAAGCCACCGCTAACATTTTGCGCGATGAAACAACAGGCGAAGACATGGAGGTGCGTCGCATTGCGGTGGACGCGCTCGGCAACCATGCCGGCACAGTAGTAGTGATGGATCCCGTGGGCGGCCGCGTCTACACAGTTATTAACCAAGACTGGGCGCTCCGGCGCGGGTTCAAACCGTGCTCAACCATCAAGCTGGTTACCGGTGCCGCCGGATTGTGCGAGAAGGTGATTGATTCAACGCAGTCGATTGATATTTCAACCGGCTACCACCGGCTCGACCTCACTGACTCGCTCGCCTATTCCAACAACACTTACTTCCAAATCGTAGGCGGCCGCGTCGGCTTCGACCGCATTATGAACTACGCCCGGCAAATGGGCTTAGGTGAGCGCACTGGCATTAATCATGCAAATGAGTCTGCGGGGCGCGTACCCGTCTACAAAACCGGGTATGCCGTGAACCACATGTGCTCGCACGGCGATGACTTCGAGGTTACGCCCATTCAATTGGCAACGCTTGTCTCAGCGATTGCTAACGGTGGAACACTGCTGAAGCCGCATCTTCCGCGCACGCCGGAAGAAGTGGCGGTGTTCAAGCCGGAAATTCGCCGTCGTTTAAATATTCCTGTGGAAGAATTGCGACGCCTTGTGCCCGGGATGATCGGCGCGGTTAATTATGGAACCGCCAAACTCGCTTATGATGCGATGCAAACCGTTGCGGGGAAAACCGGATCATGCACCGGTCAAGGTTCAAAGCTTGGGTTGTTCGCTTCATACGCGCCGGTGCATGATCCGCGCTTGGCCGTGGTCGTGATAACCCGCGGATCGGGTGAACGCGGGCGCGTTGCCGCCGGGGTTGCCGGAAGGATATACCGCGCGCTCAATCACCGCTTCGGCAATCGCAGCGGCGCACCCCAGATTGCTACCACGCCGGAGACGCTTATGCCTCGACCAAAGATCAATCCAAATGATGCCGCGATTGTTAGCGAAGAAGATGCCGAGGCGGATGCTGCCAGCGCAAGCGACGCAGCCGGAACAGTTGCCGCGCCCGGGACATCGCAGGGGAACGTCAAGAGTGTGTTGAAGCCAGTTGACATTAAGCCGACTGAAGTGACAACCAAGCCAGCGCAACCGACAACACAGCAACCAACGACCGGGCAACCGGCAGCGCCATCAGCAACCTTGCCCTCTGTGCAACCGCCTGAGAGCGCCAGACCACGTCGCGTACTTTCAACCAGCCCGTAAGGCTGTGCTTCAC
>JACCTF010000796.1 GCA_013812565.1 Pyrinomonadaceae bacterium
GTCTTGAACAACGGTAACTATCTTTTGCCTGTCTATGACGAGAAGGGCCACGACCCGGAAGCGGTTGGACCAGACAGCACTTCTCTGTTCCTCATCTACGACGTGAAACGGAAGAGTTGGCAACAGACGGGGCGCATCCGCTCGCGAAGGGGAAATGTTCAACCCGCGGTCGTCCAGATTACGAATGACCACCTTATCGCTTATTGCCGCCGTGGAGGTGACTACAAGCCGCTTCGCGATGGTTATCTCGTGCGCGCAGAGTCGCGCGACGGAGGCTTGACGTGGAGTGAGGGCAGGGACTCTCAATTTCCGAACCCGAATGCCGCGGTGGATTTTATCAAGCTACGGAGTGGTAATCTGCTGCTGATCTTTAATGACCACATGTTTCAGCGGACGCCGCTCACGGTAGCTCTTTCCACCGACCGGGATCAAACTTATCCGTTCCGGCGAAACATCGCAGAGGGTAAAGACTCGTTTGCGTATCCTATCGCCTTCCAATCGAAGGACGATCGTATCCACGTCGTCTACACTTCGCGGCAGCGCACCGTCATCAACCACGCTACTTTCGACGAGGGCTGGGTGCGGAGTGAAGAAAGAAGGCAGTAGGCAGAAAGCAGAAGGCAGTCGTAGTTGCTATAGCCAGCAGATAGAATATCCGCTTGACACCCAAACGACATCGAATCCACGCTTGCCCACTGCCCACTGCCCACTGCCCACTGCTACCCTTTTGCGTTGCCGACGTAGGTGATACGCCAGACCGTATTCGAGCCGTCGTCGGTGACGAGCATCGCGCCATCGCGCGCAACCGTGACCGCAACCGGGCGTCCCCACACGTCGCCGTCAGCCGTCACAAAGCCGGTCATGAAATCTTCATACTCGCCGGTTGGTCGGTTCTTCGCCATTGGAATGCGAACCACCTTGTAGCCGGTGCGCCGCGAACGGTTCCACGAACCGTGCTCGGAGGCAAATCCGCTCAAATGGTATTCGCGCGGAAATTGACGGCCCGTGTAGAAGGCCATCCCAAGCGATGCCGAATGCGATTGCAGCAATACATCGGGAACAATAACTTTGTCTTTTAATTCAGGATGCTTACCCGCGTGACGCGGGTCTTGGTTCGGGCCTAAGTAGTACCAGGGCCAACCGTAGAATCCGCCATCGCGCACGCGCGTCACATAGTCGGGAACAAGATGATCGCCTAAACCGTCGCGCTCATTTACCGAAGTATAAAGTTCACCGGTCTCGGGATGTATTGCTATTCCAACCGGATTGCGTATGCCGTGGGCGTACACGCGCTCGTTCTTGCCTTCGGGAGTGTATTCGAAGATGCGCGCGCGGCGCTCCTCGACCGGTTCATCCTCGGGTTTCTGCATCACATTAGTTCGTGAGCCAACCGAGGCGTACATCTTCTTGCCGTCATTTGAAAAGGCGATGTCGCGCGTCCAGTGGCCGCCGCCGCGCAGACGACCGCCGCCTGAGAGTTCGACGATCATCTGCTCTGCGCCGCTCACTTTTGTGTCGCCATCTTTATATGGAAAACGCACGACCGAATCGGTATTGGCGACATAGATGAATTGCGGATTGTCGCCGAGCGGATAGAAGGCGATGCCGAAGGGTTGGCGCAATCCTTCGGCGAAGATTTCATTCACCTCGGCTTTGCCGTCCCCGTCCTTATCACGCAGCAGGCGAATGCGATTAGCATCGCTTTCAGCAATGAACAAGTCGCCGTTCGGGGCGGTGCGAATCATCCGCGGCTTGGTTAACCCCGTTGCGAACATGTCTACCTTAAAGCCCGCGGGAACCTTCGGCATCGCGCCTTCGGGGCGAGCTACTACTTTAGGGCCGTTATCCACCGAGGGCGTCGCGAAGGGCGGCGGCAGATCGTTAGTTGTAATGCGACGGCGCACACCCGGCGCGTCTGTGGTCCAGTCGCCGAGCGCGGCAGTGCCCGTGAGAACGCTGGCGCGCATATTCCGGCGCGCGGACGCTTGATTGCTTGATCGACTACCACGAATGTTGGGAAGCGCGGCAACACCGATGGCGGCCATGAGAGCGAACGCAACCAGCAGAAGCGGTGTGCTGTGACGACGAGCAAACCTGTAATTGTGATTCATAATTGTAGAGTGATCTTCCTGTGAGATTTAGATTAACAACCCGGAATTAAAATCTTTTCCGGAGCATGATAAGTCAGTTACGTGACAAAGTTAACACTTTTCGTTGGAGAAGCCGGCAAATTTCAGTGGCTATTGAAAGAACGATTATGGTGTAGCGAAGTTGATGAGTTGTGAGCTTACCGGGTTGCCAAGTCCGCCAAGTTCGCCAAGTTCGCCAATGCGTGGTAGCGGGGTTCAACGATAGGGTAGTAATATGCCACCCTACGCACGAAGGTGAAATCAAAACCATATGCAATCGTGAACTCACAGAAAGGGAAAATAATATGGACTCGCAAACGGATGTGAAGGTCGGCCAGGTATGGAGCGACAAGGACAAGCGGCGACAGGGCAGGCAACTTCGGGTTGAACAAGTCAATGATGGCACAGCCCAGTGTTCGATAAGACAAGGCGAAGAAAGCGAGTTCGGCCAACGGCTCACTCGCATCAAACTTGAGCGGTTCGCGCGATACCAGTTGCTCAAGGACGTTGAACAGCGGGAGTCGGACGAGCGCGAAAAGGACGCGACTGCTTCATCGGCTGGAGAAGAAGTTCTTTCGGAAACCCACTCGGCCTAAGTAGTCACAGTCCACTTGATTATGGTGTTTAGGGTTCACGCTTGCGCGTGCTTGTTTTCGTCAGCAGCAAGCCTTGTGGATGAACTCTGAAACATTATCTTCACGCGGGCGACGAAGCAAAGCAAAGGTTAGATGCTCTTTTAAGCACTCTAGGGAGTGTGCTATGAATGGCATAAGCTGTACACAACAAGAACAAAAACAGAAGGGAAGACAAGCATGGCAATCAAAACTTTGGAAGATAAGTTCCAACATGAATTAGGCGACATCTACGATGCAGAGCATCAATTCCTAGAGATGCAACAGCAGGTGCTGCCGAAGGTCTCATCGCCGCAAGTCACGCGGTTGCTTGAGCAGCACATCAAGCAGACCGAGCAGCAGATCACAGTGCTCGAGCAAGCGTTTGCTGCGCTCGGCGTGGAAGCAAAGCGTGTCAAGTGTCAGGGAGCCACTGGGATCGTCACGGAGAACAAGAAGACTCTGAAGGATGTTTCGAGCGACCCGATGCTCGTTGACCTGGCAATCGCAGGCGGGTCGGCGAAGGTCGAGCACTACGAGATTAGCGTATACCGTGGTCTTGTTGCGGGCGCTGAGGCGATGGGACAGACCAAGGTCATGAAGCTGTTGCAGAGAAATTTGGCGCAGGAAGAGCAGACGGCGGCGAAGATTGAGCAGAGCATACCTAAGCTGTTGCAGCAGGCAGTGAAGAACGCCGGAAGCGCGACAAGCGGAAAGAAGGCTACCAGCGCAAAGGGCAGAACCAGTGCGAAGGGCGTGAGCAATACGTCAAATTCAACTACTGACGCGGCAAGCCAAACAGACGAGGTCGAATCCGCCATGGTCGCCACCACCGGTCAAGCATAAGAATTTACCCCCCGTAAGAAGAATCAGCATACGACAGCAGGAAAGAGGAGCAATCGGCGAATAAGAATCGCCGATTGCTCCTCTTTTTCGCATCACCACCGGCTTGAGCTTGTAACTGGAAATGCGCCGCTACAAAATAAAAGTCTTTTGCTGTCTATGCTTTTTGAGTTATTAAGTGCTCGCTTGTTGGTTAATTCATCTGTCAACTATTCGGCGCTTCTCCAAACAGAAAAAACCGCGTGTTGTTTTGGGTTAAGGTGCAAGTTGGAAGCATGTAAAAACTGTCTAGACTTAATGGAGCAGTCGAACATATGATGAGCGCCGAAGAAGAACGTGCCCAGAAGAAATCTGTGTTCCCAATGCGTTCACCGAAAGGGAAGGCAAGCGGATGGCAGTGAACTAGAGAAGATAATCTGTCTCTCTTAATAAAGTGCCCGGGCGCAACTGAAATCAAGGTTAGATGCACGCGTTTGTAACCCACTCATGGAGATCTAAGACATGTCTAAATTTCTACTCAAGTCGGAAGGTGGAATAAACCGCCGCAGGTTTATCATGGGCTTTGGGGCCAGCCTGGTTGCCGCAACGGCCGGTACGCGTTCGCTTCTCGCGGATCGTGCAAAGGTTGGTAAGCCGATTATTATCGGTAAAGGCAATCACACATACGAATGGGTTAGTGATTGGATGAAGCTGCCCGCGGGCATGCAGTTAGGCAGTTGTCATGGCGGTATCGTTATAGATTCACAAGGGCGCATCCTTTTGAATACGGAAACTGAAAACGCGGTGATGATTTTCGATTCCAAAGGAAAGTTCATCAAAGCGTGGGGGGCTGATTACAAAGGCGGCTGTCACGGGATGATGATCAGGCGCGAAGGGAAGAACGAATTCTTATACTTAACCCATACGGCCCGCCATGAACTGATCAAGGTAACTCTCGATGGTGAATTGGTCTGGACCAGAAGCTACCCAAAAGAGCCTAATATCTATAAGGATGCGAGCGAGTATAAACCGACGGCGGTCGCATTCGCGCCGAACGGAGACATCTATGTCACGGATGGTTACGGCAAATTCTTTGTTCATCATTACAACCCACAAGGCGAATACATAAGGTCATGGGGCGGAACAGGCAGCGAACCCGGGCGTCTAAATAATCCTCATGGGATATGGGTTGATAGTCGCTCTAAGACGCCAGTCGTGGTGGTGGCAGATCGCGGGAACAAACGACTGCAAACCTTTACGCTTGATGGCAAGCATATGGGATTCGTCGCCGACGAAATGCGCCTTCCCAGCAATATGGATCAACGCGGGGGTGATCTAGTTGTCGCCGACCTGGCGGGCAAGATAACGATTCTCGATAAAGACAACAAAATAATTACGCACATCGGAGATAATACCGATCCGAAGAAGCGCGCGACAAACAAGATACCTCCGAGCGAATGGACGGATGGTGTCTTCATTTCACCGCACTGCCCGCGTTGGGACAAGAAGGGCAATCTGTATGTTCATGAATGGCTCACATCGGGTAGAGTCACGAAGTTGAAAAGAGTTTAGTGAAAGCGGAGAGGGAAGGCAGAAGGCGGAAGGCAGATGAACATGATCTCGACACAAAATGACATCGAATCAATCCTTGCCTACTGCCTACTGCGTCTTTCGTGTGCGGTTTAATGTGAAGGGGAAGTATGAAACTGAAGCTGTTGATATGCTGCGCCTGGCTCCTTGTACCTTTGATTTGCTGCTGGACAAGTTTTCTACCAATCGTTGAGACGAGCGTTCATGCTTCAAGTGAGTCACTCTCCAAGCTGACAGAGTTGACCGAGAGCGTTCAAGACCCGACCCCTAAAGGGGATGCTGCCAAGGGCAAGAAGGTCGATTACAAACGTGACATCCAGCCGATACTTAAAACTTCATGCTACGCGTGTCACGTTGGAGAGAAGGCCCAGGCAGAGTTGCGGCTGGATACGAAAGCAGGAGCGCTGAAGGGTGGGGTGAGTGGACCGGCGATCATCGCAGGCAACAGCAAAGAGAGCTTGCTGATGCAGCGCGTGCACGGGGAAGGTGGCGGGATGCGGATGCCACCGGGCGGGCAGCTATCAAAGGAGCAGTTAGGGCTGCTTGCCGCC
>JACCTF010000797.1 GCA_013812565.1 Pyrinomonadaceae bacterium
TGTTCCATGTGTGGTGCCGCCGCCGACGATGTTTGGCAGACCCGACCTACGCGGCCTGTTGTGCTCCGGCTACGCCCGCGGCCCGGCAACATAACACAGTTTTGCATTCTCTGCGACGAATGCGAAGAAGGTTTACGAGGTCTAAGTCGCCAGCGTCGGCTTTCGCAGGCAGAATCTCGATGAAATCTCGCGCTTGGGTGGTTGAAAGAAACGGATACACCTGCCAAATGTGCGGAGTCGCAGGGGGCGACCCCGACCCGCTCGGTGGAAATCGAACGGTACGGTTGACGATGGGCCATATACTCGACAAGTCAAAGGGTGGCGACGATACGCCGCAGAATCTTCGAGCGGTTTGCACGAACTGCAATCAAGGCTTGCAGAATACAGCGCTGCCAAAACCGGATCGGATTCACCTGCTTGCTCAAATTCGACGAGCGACGATTCAGGATCAGGAAGCCGTACTGGACTGGTTGCTTCAAAAGTTCAATTTGCAAGCCAAGAAAAAGAAATAGGGACAAAAACAAATCAATCGAAACTATTTCAAGCCAGCACCACACTATTACCCCACTACCGCTCTTCCTCAAAAAGTTAGCAACTACTCAGCGAGTCCCGTGAGAAAGTGAACCGCCTAACTGCGCGGGCTTTGTCTGCCGGTAGTTGACGTGAAGAAGCGTCACTTAAACAATGTAAAAACACAGAACAATCTGCTGGCTGGAGTATTGTTTTAGTGAAAACTACGTAGGGATTTTGGGAAGAAGTAAAGCAAAATTTCAGGCAACTTGCCCAAAGTAACTGCCATCATAAACGTCTTCTGCGGGAGAAACAACACGCCTCGACTACGGCCGAATCTCGCGTATGAAGAAGTTTAGTATGTGCGTTAAATAGATGGCATCGCAACCAACTCACGGTAGTTGCTCACGATGCTCGTTGCAATAAACGCAATAAACATGGCCCGCCTGTTGTGCATTGGAGACGCTTCAGCAGGCAGGCCACTTAACCGTCCGTCAAGGAACGATTTGGGGGAAGATATAACAATGCTTAAGGTTAAATCAATAGCCGTTTTAGTCGGCACACTGTTTATCCTTGCCATTTCAAGTAACCAGGCAGCCGTCGCTCAATCGACGATCTTTAACGTTCCAACCGCCGATGCGATTGGGAAAGAGAAAGTTCATTTAGAGTTCAATTATCTGCTTCAAGCACCGGCACCGGAAGCGCCGGCGGGAGCCACCACGCCTCGTACTTCCATCTACCTTCCGCGCGCCGTGGTCGGCACAAGCGGGAACGTCGAGTTCGGCACGAACGTGTCGTTTGTCAACACCAACGGCACGGGAAGAACGGATGCCTTCTTTACGCCGAACGTGAAGTGGAACTTCTATAACAATGAAGAACAGGGTGTGGCTGCTTCGGGCGGCGGCATTCTCTACACGCCGATCAACAACCGCACCGGCAGCGACACTTTCGGAATGATCTACAGCAACGTCAGCAAGAAGATTCAGGCAACCTACGGCCCTCGCTTAACGGCGGGCGCTTATGGGATTGTCGGTTCAACCGACACCCAGTTTGGTGGCCCACGCGCCGGGGCACTGCTTGGCGTCGAGCAACCGATCCACCCGCGCGCCAGCTTTGTCGCCGACTGGGTCAGCGGCAAGAATGGGTTCGGGTATTTCACGCCCGGGGTTGCCGTCTCGCTTCCGAAGAACAGCCAGTTCAAACTGGGTTACAGCTTCGGCAACAACACTTATTCGAGTGTTACGAACAGGGACGAGAACAACCGGTTCCTGTTTGTCAGGTACGGGATCACGTTCTAAGCGGCTGAGGGATAAATAAACCCTCTCAGCGATTACACAAACGGGCGAGCTCATCAAGGCTCGCCCGTTTACTTTTGGAATGACGAAATGGAGCAAGCCGCTCGCGCTTGGCTCGTTGTGGAATACCGGGGGATGCGCGGCTGCTGCGTGTCTTCTGACAGCCGTTGATAGCCGCATACTTTATCAGGTCGTGTTTCACAATTTTTGGAACGCTACTTCCGCGCACCGAGGCGGTTCTGCACAATCACCACGGCGAGAAGGAAGATGCCGCGCAGCACCCACTGCCACCATGAGCTGATTGTGCCTTCCAGGTTAAAGAGATTAAAGATGACGCCTAAGAGCAGCACGCCTACCAGCGACCCTCCGACGCCGCCCTGCCCGCCGGTTAAAAGCGTACCGCCGACGACAACCGCTGCAATTGCATCCAACTCCCAACCGGTTCCGGCTACGGGTTGACCCGCGCCGAGACGCGCGGCGAGGATCACTCCGGCGAGACCGGCAAGCAGGCCGCTCAAGGCATAGACGCCCAAGGTCACGCGCCCGACGTTCAAGCCCATCAACCGTGCCGCTTCTTCATTGTCGCCGAGCGCGTAGACATGGCGGCCAAAGCGCGTGTACTTGAGAACGATCCAACCAACGGCAAAAGCTACGGCGAGAATCAGAACAGGCACCGGGATGGGGCCGACCCAGCCGCGCCCAAGCCACGTGAATCCTTCGGAGAGACGGCTGACGCGCACGGACTGTTCGCCCGTATAAGCGAGCGCCAACCCGCGCGCCGCAATCATCATCGCCAACGTCGTGATGAACGGCTGAATGCGCGCGCGTGCGATCACCACACCGTTGATTGTGCCGAGCAGCGTGGTAAATCCGATTGCCACAAGCACTGCGATTAACACTCCGCGACCCGCGAGGTTTGCCGCGATCACTCCGGCTACGGCCAATAGCGACCCGACTGATAAATCGATGCCGCCCGTTAAGATGACAAACGTCATGCCGAGCGCAACCAGGCCGAGCATGCTGTTTTGACGCAGCACATTCAGTAAGTTCTCGGGCGTGAGGAAACTGTCGTAGCGCATCGCCGCGAAGACGCAGACGACCAAGAGCGCGACCAAAGCGCCCTGCCGCTGCATAAAGGAAGCAAACTTTGCGCGGGCAACACCAGCCCGCGTTCGGCGCGCTTCATTGATCGTTGTTGTTGTCTGACTCATTAGCTTCTCTATCTAAGCGTAATGCTCCACGGTAGGCCAGACCTCTCTGAGGTAAGTTGTATTCTTTGCTCATGCTACCTTCAGCGACTGAAGGTAGCGGTCGCGATTAATGAGGAGCATGGCGAGTAATCGGTCAGTTACTGGGGGTAAGTGAAGAAGCGCGTATTGAAAAGAAAGAAGTTAAACACTCCTCCAAGGTCGTTTACCCCCAGTAACTGAGGCATTACCATGGCGAACATTCTCCTCAGTATGTTGGCAGGCCCGAAAACATTGTCTTTATTGAGTGAAGGCCATGTCCTTCTTCATAAGCAGTATCATCGGCGCATTAGTTGCAGCGTTGGCTATTTCACAGGCGTTCGAGAGCGGGTGCCCCTTGGAAAGGGATTTATAAAAGCTCCTTTCCCACGCGACTATTTTTCTAATCTCAACATCCTCAGTTGCGGCTATGACGTTTGTGACGCGTGCAAGCTTTGCAGCTAGTAGTAATGAGTCGCAAGTTGCAAGAACCACTAGGCGCGTTTTAGAGAGCTCAATCAATCTCGAGAAGCCTTCGGCTGGGAAGGTGTCTGGTTCGTCTGTGGCTAGCTCTTTAGTAGAGACATCAATGTCACTCAGCACTAAATCTCCGGTCTTATTATTCACGAATGCAACCACGTGAACGACATCGAAGTTCTTTTCCATTAGAAGGTCCCGTAAACGGTCTGAACTCAGATCCTGTTCGACTGACACTTGTTCAGGAAATGCAGTTTGTATGATTGTTACATCTTCATCGAATCCAAATTGCCCATACTGCTCAGAGGATGCACAAAGAATGGTCGGCTTGTTATGCTGGTCAACATCTGGTTGCTTAAGCCGATTCTTGCGCACACCTAAGTTTTGAATGGCCCGCTGCATCTGAAAGCAAGCGGGCCCCAGCGCGGCTTGTAAGTTGTCCATTCTATTTGAGTCATAAGTCGCTGGCGTCACCCCGCTCAAGTCAGTGGGCAAGCGGAAGTTTTGCTGATTCCTCGGCGTCACGAAGAAGGTTCTCTCCTTCCCCATTCTGCCGATGAACAACCCAAACTCGAACACGACGTTATCGCGTACTGATAAGAACTGTTGGTTGCTGATTTCGACAATGTCCTGCGGTGAAAACACGAAAATGCCGAAGTCGGATTCATCTAGAACGCTTATCAAATCGTCAAGCGCATTACTCGTTAGGTTGAAAACACCCTGCGCCCACACGGTTACGTCCGCAGCGTGCTCTAAATTTGTTTGTATGGCATACGCGAGGTTTAGATTTCCAACTGAAGAGCCGATAAAAACTTTGGGATTCATTGTGCCTCCTAGTATATTAGGTGTTCAATCTAATCACTATCCTGACTCCATACAAAAGCAGGTCAGGCTTACTTGCCTCGCCGCTACACAGCCTTCGATCGTTGAATATAGACGGCGATAAGGATGATCGTCGCCTTCAGGACAAGCGACCACGAGAAGGGAATCAGGCGCATGTTGAAACTTGTGGTAATAACCTGCATGATCAGCGCGCCGATGAGCGTGCCTATAACGCTCGCGCGCCCGCCGGTCAAGGGTGTGCCGCCGACGACCACGGCGGCGATAGCGTCAAGCTCGATATTGAGTCCTACTTTCGCCGCATCGCTCGCTCCGAGTCGTGCCGTTTCAATCAATCCGGCAAGCCCGGCGAGCAGTCCGCTCACCGCGTAAACCGCAATTTTGGTTCGCACGGTCTTCACGCCCGCGAGTCTCGCCGCCGCTTCATTGCCGCCCGTCGCCACCACGTAGCGGCCAAAGCTCGTGGCGCGCATCACAACAAAGGCAGCAGCGATAACGAGCAGCATCACGACCACCTGCACCGGCACCGGCCCGACGTAGCCTTTACCCAGATACTCAAACGTCGGATTGCTAAAGGGGATCAGTTGACCACCCTGGCTCAGCACCTGTGCGACGCCCCGCCCCGTGATCAGCAGAGCTAACGTTGCGATGATCGGTTGGATGTGAAAACGTGCGATCAGCCAACCGCCTAAAGCGCCGACGCCGAGCGCGACCAGGAGCGCGGCGAGCACGGCTATCCACACACCTTGATCAAGCATCGTCGCCGCGAGCGCCGATGCAATCGCCATCACCGACCCGACGGAGAGATCAATGCCGCCGGTGGCGATCACCATTGTCATCCCGACAGCGACAAGCACCGTGGTGGAAACCTGTAGCAGTATGTTCCAGAAGTTGCTCGCCGCCGCGAAGTTCGGCGTAAATAGAACGTTAAAGACAATCAAAAGAATGAGCGCCGTAAGCGCTCCGTAGGTCGGCCCGAACGCGGCAAAGCGCCTTCGCACACTCGCACTATCTCCGGTGCGCTCCACCTGCGCCGTAGCGTTCTGCATACACTCAAACTTCCTTGTTAATTGGCTCGTGGCTCGTGTGTAGATGGAGCGTCGGAGTTTTGTGGCGCGGCTTCATTCGCAGCGTCGGCAACTGCTTCGGCTTCTCCAGCCCCGCTAGCCCCACCAGCCATCACCTGGATAATCGCGTCTTGCGAAATCTGCGTCCCGCGCAACTCGGCGGCGCTCGCCCCGTCACGCATCACGACCACGCGCGAACTGCCTTCAACCAACTCCTCCAACTCAGACGAAATCATCAACACGCCCATGCCCGACCGGGCCAGCTCGTTTATCAGCGCCTGAATCTCTGCTTTCGCGCCGATGTCGATGCCCCGCGTCGGCTCATCGAGAATCAAAACCTTCGGGTTCATGCAGAGCCACCGGGCCAGCAGCACCTTCTGTTGATTTCCGCCTGAAAGCTCGCGAATTTTTTGCTCAGCGCTCGCAGCCTTGATACCCAGACGCTTCATGAATCGCTCGACAATCTCTCGCTGTCGCGGGCGCGAAACAACACCAAGTTTGGTGAGGCCGGGCAGCGCGGCCAGCGTTAAGTTTTCACGAACCGACAACTCCGGGATGATCCCTTCGCCTTTGCGATCTTCTGACAGAAAGGCCAACCCGGTATTGATCGCGTCGTTCGGCGAGCGTAAGTCGAGCCGCCTTCCTTCCAGGTAAACCTCGCCCGCTTCAACTTTGTCTGCGCCGAAGATGGCGCGCGCCGTCTCCGTTCGACCCGACCCAAGTAAACCGGCCATGCCGACGATCTCACCGCGCCCGACCTCGATTGTCACATCTTTCAGCTTGCGCCCACGTGAAAGATTTCCGGCGCGCAGCAGCGGAGTCGATTCCTGTCTAGCCCCCGCCTGTTCGCCGAAAGCAGTCGCACCCTGACGCTCTAGTTCATCTCGCCCGCGGCCCAACATCAAGCACACCAGATCAAGCCGGTCGAGTTCGGCAAGCCGCCTGGTGCCGATCAGCTTGCCATCGCGGAGGATCGTCGCGCGGTCACAGATTGCATACACTTCATCGAAGCGATGGCTGATGTAAACGATCCCGACGTCTTCCGCTCGCAGTCGTCGCACCAAATCGTAAAGAACCGTTACCTCATGCTCCGTTAAGGAACTCGTCGGCTCATCAAGCACCAACACTTTTGCTCCCAGTGAAATGCCGCGCGCAATCGCGACCATCTGCCGCAGCGCGATGTTGAGACTTCC
>JACCTF010000802.1 GCA_013812565.1 Pyrinomonadaceae bacterium
CAATTGAATTGTGAATGTTCCTATTTTTGCAATTCCTACAAATTGCTGAGTGCTGCCGCCAACTAAATCGGCATACTTCTTTGTGATGAAATTACTTCTCAAAATGTAAGCTATGTAGTGGGAAGAAAGTAGCGGGTGTATTGGCTTTATGAGTGCAGTATTAACAAAGAGGCTAAATTCTGACATCTCTGGAACAACCGCTGTTAGTCCAACTGTTCCGACCTTTGTTAATAGAACATCTCCTGCTGAAGGGTCACAACGTTTATAGAGTTCTTTATGCTCCTCCAATGTAATGAATTTAGTTTTCGAGAAATCAATCAACCCTTGATCTGAAATATTGTTCACAGAAATAAACGGTACGCCGCTATTAACGTATTTCGGAGTGCTATGTGTGCCATCAGTAATTTTATGTGCTAGTTGACCTAGGATTGCCCACGTCCAACCTTCCGGCAACGCTGGCAGTCTGTTGGTGTCGGGCACGGCGGGTTCGGCGTACTTCGCTTTCCACTTGTCGTCTTTCGGCGGCTTGCCTTGCCCCTGCATCTTGGCGAGTTGGTCGGCTTCCCAGCGGGCGCGGCGTTCGCGGAGGATGCGTTGGAGCAATTGTTCAGCCGGTTCGTAATCTCTGCCTTCGACGCGCGCCAACGCTGCTTCGGTCGCGACGAGTCGCCCTTCGCACGCCGCCTTGAGCGTCGCAGCGCGCAGGCGTTTGAGGTTTGCCGCCGTGCGCTTGAGCGCATCCACCGCCGCCTCAAGGCGCGAGAACTGTTTTTCGATCTCCTCGACGATGCGGTGTTGTTCAGATGTTGGAGCGAGGATGAACGGAAAGGTCTGCGCTAGAGTCTTTGAAGCGACGCTCGCTTGATTAACGTGATTTGTGCATCTGTAGCGGGAGTAGCCAGTAGGGCAAACGCATCATAACTTTTTAAAAAGAAAGTAGATGTGGCAATCTTCTGTTCAGTATTAACCACCAACTGAACGGAGAAGAGCCACATGAGCCAGCTTGACTCGCTGACCTTGATTGAAAGTTTATCTCACATCAACGACCCGCGCCGAGACCACGCAACAAAGCGGCATAAGTTGATTGATATTTTGGTGATTGCTGTTTGTGCAACCATCTGCGGAGCCGACGGGTGGGAAGAGATTGCAGAGTTTGGACAAGCCAAGCATGAGTGGTTCAAACAGTTTCTCGAACTGCCAAATGAGATCCCGAGTCATGACACATTCCGGCGGGTCTTTCAGTTGATCAAGCCCACACAGTTTCAGCAATCCTTTCTGGAGTGGGTTCGCGCCGTGGCAGAAACTGCTGGCGGCAAACTGATCAATGTGGATGGCAAACATCTGCGAGGCAGCAAAAAGAGGAAACGGGATAGCAAAGAAGGGTTGCGCATGGTGAGCGCATGGGCCGCAGAGAATCGGTTGGTTTTGGGACAAGTCAAGACCCAAGAGAAATCCAACGAGATCACCGCCATCCCGGAGTTGCTGCGTCTGTTGGAGGTGCGTGGCTGCATCGTGACAATCGATGCGATGGGGTGTCAGACGAAGATCGCCGAGCAAATCATTGAACAGGAAGGCGATTACGTTTTCTCATTGAAAGGTAATCAAGGCACGCTTCATCAGGACATCGCTGACTACTTCGGATGGGCCGCTAAGATTAACTTCAAAGAGCTTGAGTATGACCATTGCGAGACGTTGGAGAAAGATCACGGGCGCATCGAAAGGCGACGTTGTTGGGTCACGCAAGACATCGAATGGCTCACACAAAAAGAAGAATGGAAAGGGCTGCGAAGCATCATCATGGTCGAGGCCGAGCGTGAAGTGATTGGGGAAAAGAGAACCGTCGACAGACGGTACTTTATCAGCAGCCTCGAAGCAAACGCTACAGAATCATTGCGCGCCGTACGCGGCCATTGGGCGATCGAGAATCAGTTGCATTGGTGCCTAGACGTGGGATTTAGAGAAGATGCGTGTCGGACAAGGACGGGAAATGCAGCGGAGAATTTAGCCGTGCTCAGGCACATCGCCTTGAACTTGTTGAAACAAGAGAAGAGTTGCAAGATGGGGATCAAAGGCAAAAGGCTGAAAGCCGGCTGGGACGAAAGCTATTTGTTCAAAGTTCTCAACATTTAAGATGCGTTTGCCCTAGCGAATATGCTAGGGCAAGCGCATCTAAATGCTTAGCAAAACCGAAAACTTGAGCGTCTGAACGATTCGTGTTGTGTCAGGAGTTTGTGAGATTGCGCAAGAAATTCAGAGAATTCGTCACAAGTCACAGAATCTTGAATTTGCTGAACAACTAAATACCAGTATTTGTTGGGAAATTAGATGCGCTTGCCCTGGCGAATTTGCTCGGATTTTGGGAGATGAGGGGGAAAAGGCGGCTTCAAAATTGAGGCCATCTACAAGGCGGAGTGGGATGATTCTGAAGCGACAAAGTGATAATTACGCCGAGAAATGTGTGTTCGAGCAGCGAGGAGCGAGTGGCGCAGGTCGGCACGATAATTGCGCTATTGTTACCAACGGTAATCCCTCAGTTATGCGCGGAGACACACGAGCAAATGCTTTGTTTTCAATACGTCGGTGCTGAATTTCCGCACGTAACTGAGGGATTACCTACCAACGTAAAAAATTTGTTGCCACCCCCCCACTTTTGGGGCTATAGTGTCAGTTTTAGGGTCAAACTACTTGGAAAGGAGTAGGTCTTGTCTGCCGCTAAACCTCTTTCTCTGCTTGATAGATACGGGCTACAACAAACTCCCTTCTCTGTTTCGCCTGATCCAAATTTTCTTTATCAAACTCCTCACCATAAACGAGCCTTGGCTCAAACCAGATTCACAGTGCAGGATAGACAAGGACTTGCTGTTCTCTACGGGGACGTCGGGCTAGGTAAGTCAACCTTGGTAAGAAAGCTATATGACCTATACCGTAGGGATGATTCCTTTGAAACTATTCTTCTCACAAACCCCGACCCAACATCTGCTTTACAACTCTTGAAAAGAATTACAGATGCCTGCGAACTGCCCCGCAAACGTTCTAGACTCGACCAGATGCAGGAACTTGAGGCCTATCTTATTGATCGCTTTAAGGCAGGTAAAAACACAGTTCTCTTGATCGATGAGGCTCAATTGCTGCGTGGCGAGCAATTTGAGCTTATTAGGCAGCTCACTAACTTTGAAAGTTCCAGTTCCAAGATGATACAGATTGTATTGGCCGGTCAGAATAATCTTCGGGCGAAACTTCGCCTCAAGCGTGCTCTTCTATCTCGTGCAGTAACAATTACTACTCTTGACCCCCTGACATCCGATGAGACGCGAGCGATGATCGAATATCGTCTGGCTATAGCAGGAAGAAAAGAACCATTGTTTGAACCCGAAGCAGTCACATCCGTTTACAAAATATCGAAAGGCGTTCCCAGAGAAATAATAAAGTTATGCCGCTCCGCTTTAACAACCGCTGCTATTAACGATTTGGATATGGTACCCGCAGACGTCGTGGCTTATGACAGTGATGAAAACTGAAAAACGAAAATATAGAGGTATCGAAGATCTCTATGAAGCTGAAGACCAACTGCGATCTGATCGCGAAAAACGCCAAGATAATGTTATCAGCCTACCAGAAATCAACAGTCTACCCAAATCCAACAGTCAACCAGATATTAATAGCCAGTCAGAATCAGGTAGGCTGCCTGATTCAGTTAGCCTACCTGAAAATCTAGAAGTAGGTTACCGAAACAACAGGCTACCTGAATTTAGCAGACTGTTAGATTCCAACAATCCATATCAACATCATGAAACAGAGGGGATTTCACTCAACCTTATGGCTAGCTTGCCAGAAACAGGAGGCTTTACGAGGTTTTGGCATCAATTGACCGATCATCTTTATAGGCAGTTAACACCGGCAGAGCAGGTAGTTCATCTACAGTTATACCGCCTGTCTTGGGGGCATGGTAAACCTACTTGCGAGATAGGTTTACCACGATTAGCAGAGCGCGCGGGGATCGGGAGATCCACAGTGCAGCAGGCTATAAATGGGTTAGTTAAAAAAGGCCTTGTAAGAAAGCTCAAAATGATAATTGGGAGTAACAAAGAACAGGGTATTGAGTACTATATAGAACCACCATCTAGCTTGGTCAAATCTAACAGCCTACCAGAATCTAGCAGCCCATTTGAATCTGGTAGGCTGCCGAAATCTACCTCCATTAAAGAAAAGAAAACATACAAAGAAGTCACACACAAAGACTCCTCTCAGTCTGATGTGGAAAAAGATAAAAAGGAACCAGAACACGCTACGCGCGGAGTGAGTGTGGGTTCAAAATTCTCAATAGAGGATTGTCGGCGATATGCTGAACATCTGAACAAAACAAACCAGGGAATCAATAATCCTGGCGGCTTCGCCCTGACCATCTACCGCTCTGGCGAAGCTGATGAATTGATCGCGACATTCCTTGAGCCAAAAACCACATCAGCAAAAACTGACCACAACGGATGTCCACGCTGCTACGGCACTGGCATGGAAGTCGTGGAAGGTAAAGGCGCACGGCGTTGCACCTACAATTGGCAAGCGGAACAATAAACGACTACAAAAGAGGCAACTATTGGATCAATTGAAGGAAAAGGGAACTACTAATGAGCAACGGACAATAAGCCAATGTTTGTCATCATGATTCTTGATGGACGAGATGCTTTGCAGTGGTACTCTGTTCAGCCGCAACCAGTTATGTAGAGTCACTTCAACCAACTTCAGGACGAAGGCGCAGCGCTCACAGCTTCGCCTGCTATTCACAAGCATGAGGAGCAACAAGGATGGCTGACCAAGACACACCACCAGATCAAACCCGTCGCAATTTTCTCGCCGCGCTGGCGACTACCGGTGCCGTGGCTACCCTGGGGAATGCGCAGAGCCCCAGCACTTCCAGCACTCCCGTGGTAGTCGCACCATATCCGGTGGTTGATCACAAACCAGCCGCCGATGTCATCAAGATCGTATGCACAGAGAAATTGTCGCCAGCCGAAGTGGAACAGATTCGATCCGCGGGTAAGAACATCGA
>JACCTF010000818.1 GCA_013812565.1 Pyrinomonadaceae bacterium
CTTCACGACTGGTATCCATATCTTGAAGGTTACTCCCCGCAATTTGTCGAGCAGGTACTGCAAGAATTTGCGCCGCAGGCAACACGTGTGCTTGATCCTTTCGCCGGATCGGGCACGACGCCGCTGACCGTGGCTGGTTTGGGGAGAAAGGCATTCTATTGCGAATTGAATCCGCTCCTTCAGTATCTTGTGGAAGGCAAGACGAACGCCTTAACCGCAGACGTGGCGACGCGTCGGCGGTGGAGCGAGGGGCTCCGCACGCTGGCTGATGATCTTCATATATCGCTGCGGAATACGATGCCCGACGAGCAACTCAAGCAGACGTATAACGATACTTTTGGCAGTAGCAAGTTTTTCGATGACGATGTTTTCATGGAAGTCTTGCGGGCACGCACTTTCATTGACGAGTTAGCATGCAGCGAGCCGTTTGTCGCGAAGTTCGTTTCCATTGCCGTACTGTCGAGCCTGCTTTTGGCATCGCGCTTGATTCGTCGCGGCGATGTGCGGTTCAGAACAGAAGCGGAAACGAAGCGTAGAAGCGAGGAGTTTATCCCGGCTGTACAAAAGCTCCTACGTCTTATCGCGAGTGATTTAGAACGTATCGATCCCATCACACAACATCCGATCTTAGTCTGCGAAAACGCGCGCTATCTTGATAGCGTCCCGCCGCTTGAGTCGGATGCCATCGTGACCAGCCCGCCGTACCTTAACGGCACCAACTACTTTCGCAACACAAAAGTCGAGCTTTGGTTCCTGCGCTGCCTCCGCAAAGCTTCTGATCTCTCAGGGTTTCGGCAACGGGCGATTACGGCAGGCATTAACGACGTAACTGTCGGCAAAGCATTAACGAACAGTCTGCCGGATAGCGTCGCCGCGGTCGTCGCGTGGCTGAGAGAATCGGCCTATGACATGCGCATCCCGCTGATGGCGGCAACATACTTTGCCGATATGAACGCCGTCTTCAAGGGACTAAAGCGCCACATGACGCGAGACGGCTCATTGATGATTGACATCGGCGACTCTGCTTATGCCGGAGTGCATGTGCCGACACATAAGCTTCTGACAGAGCTTTTAACGGCACAGGGTTTCTCCTTTGAGCGGGAGATCGTTCTGCGTCGACGCATGTCGCGCGGCGGCGAAGCCCTGCAACAATTGCTGCTTGTTTTCCGCTTAAGACGTGCCGCGCGCGTCCGACCAATACGGCCGCACCTAGATCGCTGGAAGGTACAGGTCTGGACACGTTTCAAGACCGAATTGCCGCACCAGAAAGGCGAATATGCTAAGCGCAACTGGGGACACCCGCTCCACTCGTTGTGCTCGTATCAAGGCAAGATGAAGCCGTCGCTGGCGCATCATCTTGTTAGCATGTTCGTGCCGATTGGCGGGCGCACTCTCGACGTATTCGGTGGCACAGGCACGATTCCCTTTGAAGCCGCCCTGCACGGGGCGCGTTCGTGGAGCTTCGACATTAGTCCGGCAGCGCACCATATCTCCAGCGCCAAGCTTGGAAGCCATGACGCACAGGAATGCAATCGGCTCATGGAATCCCTGGATGAGTTCCTGCGTTCTGGCCGGATCAGTCAGTCAGAAATAGATGCCGCGCAGAAGATCAAATTCAATGGCGCGCTGCCCGATTATTTCTCGCCGAAAACTTTTAGGGAAATACTGCTTGCGCGCCGGTATTTTCTAGAGCATTCACCACACACGCCGTCTCAATCGCTGGTGTTTGCATCGCTCCTGCACATTCTGCATGGCAACCGTCCCTATGCGCTCAGTCGGCGCTCGCACCCAATCACACCGTTTGCCCCTTCCGGGCCGGCAGAAGATCGGTCGCTCATAAAGTCACTGCGCGATAAGGTTAACCGAAGCCTCACAGTCCCGTACCCCGACGGATTTGTGCCGGGCACAGCGCTCATACAGGACGCCACGTCGTGGTGGCCGCAAGAGATAAACGAATTAGACGCGATTATTACATCGCCACCGTTCTTTGCCAGCACGCGCTTCTATCTGGCGAACTGGATGCGCTTGTGGTTTTGTGGATGGGATTTGCTATCTTTCAAGACACAG
The DNA here is from genome assembly GCA_013812565.1 of Pyrinomonadaceae bacterium. Taxonomy (GTDB): domain Bacteria; phylum Acidobacteriota; class Blastocatellia; order Pyrinomonadales; family Pyrinomonadaceae; genus JACCTF01. The sequence goes on from JACCTF010000818.1 coordinate 2,068, forward strand.
CCTCTGGCTTATGTAGACGAGCGGCAGAAGATAAGCTTCGACATTTACGATCCGATCTTCCGACAAGCGCGGGAACGGTTAAAGGCTGGCGGGGTATTTGTCCTGCATCTTGGCGAGAGCCGAAAATGCGACATGGCGGATGCCTTAAAGCAGGCGGCATCGAGGTGGTTCAGTGTGATCGACCTTTTTTCTGAGAGCGTTGCGCACTGCGAATCGCATGGCATACGCGATAAAGGAACCGTCACGTCACACCAATACCTCGTGCTCGGTTAAAGATTATCGTCGGCTTGCTCCACCCATGTGGGCGAGATCTTTGTCGTGACCTTAAAGAAATCGAAGCCTGTTTCCCGCAGCAGGCGGTTACGCAGCTTGATAAGCTCGCCGATGTACGCGCTGTACTTGACGAGCAAGTTTTCAACGCTACTTTTTTCGCTCAGGATGGCTAACGCCTCCGGGTTGTAGAACGGCTCGCCCGCGAGAACTTCATAATCAATGCCCGTCATGACTGACAGTCTTTTCAACTCTGCGTGCGTGTAATAGGCCGACGGCCATTTGCCGGACTTCCCGCCATTATGCCCCTGGCACAGCAGCGTAGCGTTGGCGGTCGTCAGCGGCCACAGGTAGTAAGCGGGCAGGGTATGATCAAGCGGGCGTTCCTTAGCGCTCGTTACAGCGCTCAAGTCTTTTCCGCATTTGAAGCATTTATAATCGTAGCGCTCATAAACCTTCTGACCGTCAATCTTTTCGCCAGCCGCCAAGTCCATACGCAACCGACGCAGTTGTGAAGCATCCCTATGCTGATCGCTCGTGCGCGTCTGGTTCTTGATGCTGTTATAGACGCCCTTGCACAGGCGGCACTCACCCTGCCGATTCGATTCTCGACTGCCGTGCGCATCAAACAGGTGAAGCGGCTTCATCGTGTTACAGATAATGCAGTATTTGAAATCCTGCGCCTCAGCGATGTATGAGCTATGCGGGATCGTGAACTCGCCGGACTCGATAACCGAACCGTCTCTTTTATCAACAAGGTCGTAATCGTAAAACTTCGAGGCATAATCCGAACCCATCTCCATGCGGCACGTCGGACAGGTGAATACGTAATCGTTTTCAATCTCATCCCTGCGAACAAAAAGGAATTCCGCGCAACTGGAGTTGAGGCACTGGAAGCCCTTGAACACGATATCGCCCATGCCCTTAACGTGATCTGCCCGTATCTGATTTGATTTAGAAACTGCTGTGTATGCTTCGCGCCTCGGCATGCCGACTTTCTCAATGCAGAAGAATTATGCTGAACGTGAACAGAGACAAATCACACCGCCGTTTGCAGTGTGTTTGGCTAGAGCGTAATTGAATTCTTGGTTTTCAGACATATTGAAATTATGTAACAGGAGCGGTGATCAAAGACAAACAAAAATTATAAGATCGAATCTTACAAAGTTAACAACCGTACAAAGAATTAAAGAGCCACTCTGAAGTTAAGCCTATTGCCGGAAGGTGCGACAAAAAAGAGAAGTTGAAAGCCGCCGTGTATTTTCACAGGCAAGTTATATGGCTGCAAACGCGCTTTCCCGATGCGGTGTTGGCGGACGTGAAGGGCTTGGTCAAGCTGGTTGACCGGAGCGAGATTGAGGCGAACGATTGGAGTTTGAGGCCGGGGCGTTATGTCGGCGTCGCGCCGCCGGAAGTTGATGATGCATTTGATTTTGAGGAGACGCTCAAAAACATTCATCTCGAACTCGCCGGACTGAACGACGAAGCCGCAGAGTTAGCGGCAACGATTCAGGTGAACTTTGGGGAGTTCACTCGGATACGCGAGATTGAACGTCTCCGTAAAGCCTTCGGCGCGGGACGTTGGCGCAAACTCAAAGGTACGGCGAGCGTTCGCTTTGACGATGGTACAATTCACCGCGTCGAACTCCACTGGTACGAAGCCCACGGCATCGGGCGCAGGAAACTGAAAATCAAAGAGTATCTTGATTAAACGTCATGACTGAAAATACAACCGCAATCTCATACGTGCTGTGCCTTGACGACGGCGGCTATCCTGAATCGCTTGAAGTCCGCAAAGTCTATGTCGCGCTGCCGGATGAACGCGCCGCCGCCCGCAATTATATCCGCGTGATTGACGAAACCGGCGAAGATTACCTCTACCCCGCCAAGCATTTCGTCCCCATCCAAGTCCCGCCCGAAGCCGTCTCCGTAATGCCTACCGGCACAACTACGCGCAACTTGCGAGCGCGAGATTGATTGTCTCGTGTATCAACTCTACGAACTGACCGATGATGAGACCCGCGATTGTGGAAGCGGCAAGCGAAAAGCGGTAGACTGAAAACATTTGGAGGCATACCGAAATGAAACATCAATTTACGGCTCATGTCTGGCAGGAAGAGGAATGGTACATCGCTCAATGCGTTGAGGTAGATGTGGCAAGTCAGGGCGCAACCGAAGACGAAGCTCTGGAGAATCTACGCGACGCGCTCGCACTCCACTTCACCCCACCCGTCGCCACCGTCGCGCCGCAGCTTCATTCGCTCGAAGTGGAAATC
>JACCTF010000825.1 GCA_013812565.1 Pyrinomonadaceae bacterium
GGGTGCGATAGCCTGCGCTAAGTTTGTCTGCTTTGCCAATGCCGTCGAAGACAATCCTTTTATGGCCGGAGCGTTTCACGGTGTTGGTGAACCGGAAGTGGTGATTAACGTCGGCGTCTCTGGGCCGGGTGTAATCAACCATGCCGTGCGCCATGCGCCGCGTGATCTGCCGCTTGACGGGTTAGCTGATTTAGTTAAGAAACTCTCATTCAAACTGGCGCGCGCTGGAGAACTCGTCGGGCGCGAAGCCGCCAGAAGGTTAAACTTTCCATTCGGCATCATTGATCTGTCGCTTGCGCCGACACCCTTACGCGGCGATTCGGTGGCAGAGATTATCGAAGCCTTCGGCTTTGAGCGAGCGGGTGCGCCCGGCACAACGGCGGCACTGGCGCTTTTAACTGACGCGGTGAAGAAGGGCGGCGCGATGGCAAGCAGCGCGGTCGGCGGCATGAGCGGCGCATTCATTCCCGTTTCTGAAGATGCGGGGATGATCGAAGCCGCGCGGGTCGGAGCCTTGACGCTAGAGAAGTTGGAGGCCTGGACCAGCGTCTGCTCAGTCGGGCTTGATATGGTAGCCGTTCCCGGTTCAACTTCGGCGGAGACAATTGCCGGAATCATCGCTGATGAGATGGCGATTGGCGTAATGAACCACAAGACCACTGCCGTGCGCATCATCCCGGTGCCGGGGCGCGAGGTGGGCGACATCATAGAGTACGGCGGACTCTTGGGGAGTGCTCCTATCATGAGTGTCAACACGTTCTCATGTGCTGACTTCATAAGGCGCGGCGGACGCATCCCCGCCCCACTCCACTCGCTGCGAAATTAGTTTGCATCTTGTTAACAAAAGGCTATTACGCTCACCGACAAATGGTTCTACAAACACAGCCTGCTCACATCAGATCGCTTCGTTTACAGGACGAACAGTGATGCCTCGAAGAATCCATCCCTGTTGCGATACATCTTGTAATCTCTCGCAAAGTTCACGCCTTTCGCCGGTGCCTGATATATTTTTGAAGCCGCTCTTTTCGCTGTCATAATATGTATCAGGCACAATACATTTACTCGTGAACAAGAAGAACCTTAACCTTGTCGTCTTCTTCACTGCGCTGACCTTGGCATGGACTGTGGTGGTGATCTTTGCGTGGGAAAAGATGTTGCTCCCGCCGTTCGATGCGTGGCTTCAGACGCAATATCTGGGGGATGAGTACACATATACTCGATGGCAGATCGGACAACGCGCTGAGCATTTCGTGATCTCGATCACGGTCGATCTGATGGTCGTGACGCTGTTGCTCCGACGTGTGGCGCGCGAGCAGCGCAAAGTCGTTGAGCAAAACACAGAGCTGATGGCGGCACATAGCTTTTTGAATCTTGTGCTCGACAGCTCGACCGAATACGCTATCGTCGTCATGGATACCCGGAATCGCATAACGCTCTTTAACCGTGGGGCTGAAATGATGTTCGCCTACACAGCGGATCAAGCGATAGGCCGCATGCCGAGAGATTTATTCGTTCATCACGACCGCGTGGGCGAATCATTTCTCTTGTGTGCGCAGAAGGCCGAAGCAACGGGCGGTCACCAAACAAAGATCGAACTGCGTCGCGCGGATGAAAGCGGGTTTGTTGCTTCCGTCGCAATGACTCCGATCCGCAAGCTTGATCATAATCTGTTAGGATACCTTTGTATCATCAGAGACCTGACTGCTGAGCAACAAAGCGAAGATACTCTGCGCCAGATGCAGGCCAGACTCGCGCATCAAGAGGTGATTGCGGCGCTTGGGCGCATGGCGGCGCAGGTCGCACACGAAATCAAGAACCCGCTCGCCGGATTACTTCTCTACTCAATGCATCTCAAGAGCAAAGCCGTCGGCAAACTGGCTGAAGGCGAGTTGAAGCTTGTCGATAGCATTGTTGATACGGTTAATCATCTGACAACCACGACCGAGCAGATTACGAACTTTGCCAGACCGGTTAACTCGACGCTCTGTCGTGGCGATCTTAACAACATCGTCGTTGACGTTCTCCAACTGCTGGAGCCGCAGATGTCGAATAATAAAGTTGAAAGCAGTCTTGACCTAGACCAGGCAGTAGCCACCGTCTGTCTGCTCGATGAAGCCTCGTTGCGCGGCGCGTTGATAAACTTAATACTCAATGCGATTCAGGCGATGCCTGACGGCGGTAAGCTCATTGTCAACACTAAAAGAGACTCTCATCTAGTCTATCTCACGATCACCGATACGGGTTGCGGGATGACCGAAGAACAGGTAAGCAAAATCTTCGAGCCTTTCTACACGACGAAAAGCCATGGCCTTGGCCTCGGTATGCCATACGCTCAAAATGTTATTGAACAGCACCAAGGGTCAATTCACATCACGAGTCGTCCGCAGGAGGGCACGTGCATTTACATTGAACTACCCGTTAGAGAGGAGTGAAGCAGAGAAGATGCCCCGCCCCAGAATTCTCATCGTTGATGACGAAGCGAGCGTTAATACCGCGCTCAAACTAATTCTTGGTGAACAAGACCTACACATCGAGACGGCGCGCACCGTCGCCGAAGCGACAAATTGCTTCGGCGGTCGCCCCTTCGACTTAGTGCTCACGGATTTACGACTTCCCGACGGTACGGGTATCGATCTGCTGATGCGCATCAAAGAAGAC
>JACCTF010000850.1 GCA_013812565.1 Pyrinomonadaceae bacterium
ACCGCCAAGCAGATCCTGTTCCAGAAGGTGCGTGACGCCGTGCGCGCTAACGTCTACGATCAGTATGTAGATAAGATTGGCGACTTGGTTAACGGCTATGTCAAACGCTTCGAGCGTGGCGACATTATTGTTGATCTCGGCAATGTTGAATCTGCGTTGCCCCGCTCGCAACAATCGCGCGGCGAGCAGTGGAGCCAGGGCGAACGCATTCGCGTTGTAATCAGTAACGTCTCAAAGGAGGCAAAGGGGCCGCAGGTCGAGGTTTCGCGCACCTCGCCCGAACTCTTGCGTCGCCTGTTTGAGATGGAAGTGCCTGAGATCTATGACGAAACGGTGATTATAAAATCTGCGGTCCGTGAAGCAGGCGAGCGCGCCAAGATTGCCGTTGCTTCGAACGAACGTGACGTTGATCCCGTAGGCGCGTGCGTCGGTATGAAAGGCTCGCGCGTGCAAGCGATTATTCGCGAACTGCGGGGCGAGAAGATAGACATCATCGAGTGGTCTGATGAGCCATCGGTTTTTGCGGCCAATGCTCTCTCGCCAGCGAAAGTTAATCAGGTGCGCATTACCGACATCGAGCGCCGCCAGATGGAAGTGATCGTCAATGAGGATCAACTTTCGTTGGCGATTGGCAAACGCGGGCAGAATGTGCGTCTGGCTACCAAACTTGTCGGCTGGAACATAGATATTCGTAGCGAAGATGAGATCAAGCGCGAAGTGACGAAGCAAATGAGCCAGATGATTGCATCGGGCGGCAGCGTACCATTGACAGCTCTGGAAGGAGTTACCGCGGCTGTCGCGGCGACGCTCGCCGAGCGCGGTATTAACGACATTGCAACGCTTGCAAGCATCTCGGTTGACGATCTTTCAGAACACCTTGATACGAGTTTGGATGAAGCGCAAGCTATTTTAGATTCCGTTCGAGCTGTCATCGCCGCAAGCGACGGAACCGCTGACGCCGCTGTTGCGGCAGATGACGGCTTGGTCTCCGGCACCCCTGTGGAGCAACATGCGGCCTCAGTGGAGCTTGACCCTACGGCGCAACCCGGCGAGGTTGAACCTTCGGACGCGATGATCGCTGAGGGTTATGACGAAGCTGTCCGTCAAGGTGAGCCGGCAGACGATCACATCCTGGAAGCTGATGAACTGCTGCTGCAGGAAGCGGGACGCGACCTTCGTCCAGACACTGTGAACCCCGATCCTATGGCTCAACCCGAGGCTACTTTAGCGTCAACCGCGCAGCCGGACGAGACGCCGACCGGCGCCGCGACGGCCGACGAACAGACGCCGGACGCTCCCCGCAATGCAACCGAGTAGGTGCAGCCAGAGCATTGCTCAATCGAGCAACGCCACCGCTGCGTGCCCTGAAATTTTATGTGAAGGCTCTTACGCAGAGCGCCACAAAAGGGGGCAACGGCAGCAAGCAATAAACCCTTTTGAAGCGCGCGACGCCGCTTTAATAGCGTCGGGAAAAGAGTGCATGTCTCCTTCCAAGGTTCGTATTTACGATTTAGCCAAAGAACTCAAACTTGAGTCGAAACGCATCATCGAAGAAGCACGGCGTGAGGGTGCAGATGTAAGCGTACCCTCGAATACGGTCTCTAAAGACCTTGCGGAAAAAATTCGCAACAAGTACTTTCCAAAGAAAGAAGCTTCTGCGCCGCGGAGCGTGCGTGTCGTCAAAAAGTCTGCGCGACCCGGAGTTGCCGAAGAAGCTTTATTCGAAGCGCCCGAAACTACGGCTGCGCCGACTGCTTCATCCGCTCCCCCACCCTTAGAGACGATCACTAACAACTCGATAGCCGCCACGAATCAGCAGGGCGCAACAGTGAAGTCTCCCGTTGCGGCGCGGTTGATCAAAAGGCTCGCTCCTGCTGTTCGAGCTGACCGGCCGATGCCGATTACGCCGCCAGAGGTACAGGAAGCGCAAACCGAATTAATGATAGAGAATCAACTTTCTGCGGCATCTGCCGCTCCCATCGCTTCGTCCTATCCTACAGAACCGGCGCCGGTCTCCCCGGCGCTTGAAGTCGCTCCTTCAATTGAGGAACAGGTTCAGGACGCGGACGAACAGCCTGTGGTTGCGCCGCCGGCACCTTTTTCAGGAGGATCAATTACTACAACTTCTACGACCAATGTGCGTCAACTACGTTTGACGCCTCAGGCTCTCAGCGCCGGGCTGCGTCAAGGCGAACGCGCTCCAGTGATGCCGCCGCCGCCAACGCCTTCTTCCGCCCCGGCGTCTCGTGGTGAGCGCGGGCGACAGGAACGCACGCGTCCCGGAGCAAGCGTCATGGAGCGGGGTACGCCCGGCGAAACAGCTACGCCGCAAGTGGTTTACACCCCACCGGCCGATGCGCGTCGTCCGCGCTCACGCGCAGGGGCTCGCCGCACGCGGGGGGGGAAGGTAGCGGACGCGAAGAACACACGTTTCGAGCGTGACTTTATTGCCCCGCCAAAGGCGCTCTCGCTTGAAGAGCGTATCGTCGGCTCGCTTAACACTCCCTCGTCCAGCACCGCGCTCAAGCCTGTGCGTTTAGTCGAGGGTTCAACCATCAAGGAGTTCGCGGAGAAACTCGGTATCAAACCGAAGGACATTGTGGCGTTGTTGATGCAACGCGGGATGTTCCCAACCATTAATCAACCTTTGACCGATGAAGTTGCGGCTGATCTTGGCAAGCGCTTTGGATACGAAGTGGCCTTTGTACCGTTTGAGGAGATGGTTGCCGAAGAAGAGTTTGAGGAATTGATTGCGACGGACGCAGATGATACTGAAGTGGAGCGTGCGCCTGTCGTGACGGTGATGGGCCACGTTGACCACGGTAAGACCAGCTTGCTCGATGTGATTCGCACCACCGATGTCGCGGCAGGCGAAGCCGGCGGTATCACGCAACATATCGGCGCATATAGCGTCCATGTGCCTGACCCGGACGATCTGAGCAAGCTGCGCCGCATCGTCTTTTTAGACACCCCTGGTCATGAAGCTTTTACGATGATGCGTGCGCGTGGGGCGAAGGCGACCGATGTTGTTGTACTGGTCGTTGCGGCTGA
>JACCTF010000860.1 GCA_013812565.1 Pyrinomonadaceae bacterium
TAATTCTTTGCAGTAACATGGGTAGCCAGAGCTGCACGTAACAAAACATGCAGAGTATTAACAACGGATGTAGCTTGTAACATTACCCGGCGGTGGATGATCTTCGATCGTCTGGGCGCGTCGGTTATCGCGGCGGGTCTGACGATACAGTCCCGCTCAAAGATTATCTAGGCGCGCGCCGCCCGCAACTTGGTCGCGCACAGCGGCGACGATCTCCATTGAGCGTAGTCGCGCCGCGTGGTCGAAGATCTGCGCCGTCACCATGATCTCGTCGGCCTGCGTCAGATCAATGAAAGACTCCAGCCAGCGGCGCACGGTCTCGGGCGAGCCGACCGCCGAGTAGCGAAGCGCGTGCTCGATCCCGGCCATCTCGACTTCCGACCAGCGGTCTTGCGTGCCGTCAACCGGCGGTGACAGCAAGCCGGGCTGGCCGCGGCGCAGGTTGATAAATGCCTGCTGGAGCGACGTGAACAGCCGCCGGGCTTCCGCATCCGTAGCGGCCGCGAACACGTTGACGCACGACATCACGTATGGCGCGTCGAGCGCCTCGGACGGCCGGAACTCGGCCCTGTAGATTTCGAGCGCCGGCAGCAGGAGGTCGGGCGCGAAGTGCGAGGCGAAGGCGAACGGCAGACCCATCAGCGCCGCGAGTTGGGCGCTATAGAGGCTTGAGCCAAGCAGCCAGACGGGAACTTTCAGACCCGCCCCGGGCACGGCGCGCACCGCCTGAGCGGGGCGGGGCGGGGCGAAGTAAGACAGGAGTTCGGCCACCTCCCGCGGGAAGTCTTCGTCGACATTCGTGAGGGTACGGCGCAGAACCCGCATCGTGAGTTGGTCGGTGCCGGGGGCGCGCCCGACACCGAGGTCGATCCTGCCGGGGTAGAGCGACTCCAGCGTGCCGAACTGCTCCGCGATAACGAGCGGCGCGTGGTTCGGCAACATCACACCACCGGAGCCGACACGGATGGTCTTTGTTCCGGAGGCGACATGACCGATCAGCACCGCGGTGGCCGCGCTGGCGATGCCTGCAATGTTGTGGTGCTCGGCCAGCCAGAATCGGCGGTAACCCCACGCTTCGGCGTGCCGGGCCAGGTCGAGAGTTTCGCGGAAAGAGTCGGCTATCGTCCCGCCAGCCTTGACGGGTGCGAGGTCAAGAATCGAGAAGGGGATGCCGGTTGTGCCGTCCATTTGTGCCGTCCATTTGTGCCTGCAAATATCTTCTTACTCACAACGCCTCTGTCGTCATACACTCAGTATCTACGAACGCCGCCTTTCACCCGGCGAGCCGTAAGGTGAGGCTGCGCACCTTATGCGGTAGTGTTGCAGAAAGTGTTTTAGCCATAATTCGTTGTGGAGACGAAGGCGATGCAATCACAACACATTGGGTAGTCGGAAATTTTTTCATGCGGCTTTAGACCAAGATGTCCAGCACGTTGCTATCCTGGTCCACGGCTCGCCACAGATGATGATCCTTACCATTGATCTTTGTGAATACTTCATCGAGGTGCCACTTATCTCCCGGCCTGGGGCGACGGCGGCGTAGCTCATTGGCAAAAGTCTGACCGAACTTTCTGCACCAGTCGCGGGACAGTCTCATCGGTGAGAGTAACGCCGCGCACCGCCATCATCTCTTCCGAATCTCGGTAGCTGAGAGCGAAGCGGAAGGTATTGTCAACTTAACGGAAATCTCTGGTGTGTCACCGCCGCCGAGTGTAGTCTCAGCCCCTCAGGTACCCCAGAAGTAGCGGCGGTGAAAGCGCAGATTTGGTTAAGTTGACAATACCGGTGAAGAGAGTGAAACCGAGACCACCGAGTGCCCCCAGTGAATCTTCTTGACGACTTCGCGCTTGCGATCTCCGTCGCACTTTCTCATCAGCTTATTCTAGCGAGAGGATCGTGCCCTGAATAATTAGACCACGTCACCTCTCCGACGCCTTTACGAATGCAGCGTCACTGCCAGACATTGGAGCACGAAACCGATCAGCAAAAGCCAAGACCGCAAGCCTTGAAAAAACTCCCAACGGTTTCTGGTTTCTTTCCACTTCTCCGGCGGATTGTTGGCATCCCAGCGCCCGGTGGCGAGATTTACCGGGACGTTGA
>JACCTF010000861.1 GCA_013812565.1 Pyrinomonadaceae bacterium
GGATAAATCCCGGATACTCGTAGGTGACCTGCAACACGTCCGGCATATCTCCGCAATCCTTCAAAGTGAATCGACCTCCTGTGGCAACTACCGTCCGGGGGGCCTCAACGTTCATCACCTGCTGCACCGTGTCGAGCCGATGTGTGCCGAAATCGGTCATCCAGCCGCCGGCATAATCCCAGAACCAACGAAAATTCCGTAGGAAGCGGTTCTGATTGAACGGGACAGAGGGTGCCGGGCCGAGGTAGAAATCCCAGTCGAGTCCTTCGGGCACGGGGGAATCCGGCATGCGGTTGATGCCGGAGGGGGTCATGTTGGTGTAATTCCAGACTCTCACGTAGCGCACTTCGCCGAGCTCGCCGGATTGAATGATACGCTGCACCTCGCGGTAGTGCGGGGCGGAACGATGCTGCGTGCCAGCCTGCACGATTTTATGGTAGCGGCGAGCCGCCTTGACCATGGCGCGCCCTTCCTTGATGTTGTGCGCCAGCGGCTTCTCCACGTAGACATCCTTGCCGGCCTGGCAGGCGAGCACCGTGGGGATGGCATGCCAGTGATCAGGCGTGGCTACAAGGACGGCATCAACGTCTTTATCTTCCAGGAGTTTTCTAAAATCCTTAAAGACACGCGCTCTCTGTCCGGCCCACTCCTTCGCCGAAGCGGCGTTCGGCTCATAGACGTCGCAGACCGCGGCGAATTCCACGCCGGGCACCTCACGCATCAGCTTGGCAACATTGCGTCCGCGCCCGCCACAGCCGATCAATCCAACTACCACCCGCTCGTTAGCCCCCAATACTCTCTTCGCGGAGATGGCAGTGGAAATTAGGGCTGTGTTCTGGATCGCTTGTTTGATGAATTCACGTCGCCTCATGTATTCAACTCCGTTGAGATTGTTAGCTCTTAACTAAGTATTCGATACGATACCCGCGCAATTAATTGCGATTGGCTTGGCGGTAACCCCGCATAATCCTGTGCGATCCCTTGATCGGTACGTCCTAATAGAACGTAGGCTGCTAAGAGCCTCATGGAAACACCTCGCTACAGGTTGATGTTCTTTTGGGATCGGTTACGAGTACTACGTTTAACTGTTCACTTGGCGAGCAGTCAAATCTGACAATGGGAGAAGCCTCACAAATAACCATTAGCTGCTAAAGATATTCGTGTTCAGGAATTCATTACGGAATTTGCCCTGCGGGTCGTACTTCTTAGCTAACTGAGTAAATTCAGGCAACTTTTCATAAATAGACTTTAGTTGCGCCGGGGACATGGTAAACAGCTTTCCCCAGTGCGGCCGGGCCTTGAATGAAGCCAGTTCTTTTTCAACTATCGGCAGCAGTTTTCTGACCGCAGGCCAGTCCTGTTTCCAGGTAAAGTGAACCGCTACACAGGGTTGTTTGTAACAAGGGCTCAACCAGAAGTCGTCAGCGGCAATCGTACGGATTTCTGAAATCATCAGGTGCGGACTTATCTGGTCGCGTAGTCGTTCAACCGCCAGAATTGCTTCGATCGCATGCTGACGAGGCACAAAGTACTCTGATTGCAATTCTTTACCAGCGCTGGGCGTAAAGCCCATGCGAAAGTGAGGCAGTCGTTCATACCAGGGGCCGGGCACGCCCATCTGCTCTGTACAGTTCTCGGCGGAAAGTTCAGCAATGGGGTGAAGATTTTTGGTAGCACGTTTCGCCCCGAAAAATTCCGCGTTAACCTCAAACGCCCGCCCTTCTTCAATGCGGCTTTTTATCCAGACCTCGTTGAGCCGCTGCTTTTGCCAATCGGTAAACAGGCTGACGCTGTAGGCGCTTGATACGATGGCCTCAAAGTGGTCTTTCAATTGACTCAGCGGGAGGTTTTCATACACATACTGTCGCACCATGAAGGTGGGCTGAATATCGAGTGTAACCTTTGTGATTACACCAAGCGCACCAAGCCCAACAACGGCTCCCCGAAACGTTTCGCCGTTTTCTTGGCGGGACAGCTTAACCACCTCGCCCGCCGCCGTTACGATTTCCAGCGCAGACACCGCCGTTGCCAGATTACCATTCTTGTCGCCCGAGCCATGCGTTGCGGTGCTACAAGACCCAGCTATGGAAATATGTGGTAACGAGGCCAGGTTGTGTAGTGCAAAGCCCTTGCGATGGAGATACGGGCACAATTGACCATAGTTCATGCCCGCATCAACGGTCACGGCATGTGCCTCCGGGTCCAACGCAACCACCTCGTCCATCGACTTCAACGCGAGGAGGTGATGCGTGCTGTCTGCTATGTTGTTGAAGCAGTGGCGCGTACCGAGTACCTTTAGGTTGCTCTGTTTCTTAACAAATTCTTGCACCTGTTTAAGCGAGTTGGCAAGGTACAAGCGTTCGGTACTGTATTCTAAATTGCCCGCCCAGTTTTTCAGTTTGTCACCTGTAGTCCAGGCAAACAGGGGCGAGATGACGGGGTCTGCAATCATCGCAGAGGAAAGTTTGATAAAAGTTCTCTTGTTCATGGCCTCACGACTTCCTGATAGATGATACTTAATGCCGGTTGAACTGCTTCGTCCGTGGCAAGGTACGACAGATCAATCCACCCCATGGTGTTGATGCTGCCATCGGGGTTCATCATCACCGCCCTGTCCTTCGCCAAAACCTATCAGAGCTACGTTACACACCAGTGTAACGTTGGTGCAGTG
>JACCTF010000445.1 GCA_013812565.1 Pyrinomonadaceae bacterium
CCGGAGACGCCCGGCTCGATTCACGAAGGCGGCGAATTAGGTTACTCGCTCGTTCACGCTTACGGCGCGGTCTATGATAATCCTGATTTGATAGCCGCGTGTGTGATCGGCGACGGTGAAGCGGAAACCGGACCGCTCGCCGCGAGTTGGCATTCCAATAAATTTCTGAACCCGGCGCGCGACGGCGCGGTGTTGCCCATACTGCATTTGAACGGCTACAAGATCGCCAATCCAACGGTGCTCGCACGTTTGAGCAAAGAGGAGTTGACGAGTCTCCTCATCGGCTATGGGCACAAGCCTTATTTTGTCGAAGGCGATGATCCCGACACGATGCATCAACTCATGGCAGCGACATTGGATAAGATTATTGCGGAGATACAAGCGATACAAAAAGATGCACGGGAGAACGGATTCACCGCTCGCCCGCAGTATCCGATGATTGTTTTACGCACACCGAAAGGATGGACGGGACCGAAAAGTGTTGACGGCTTGCCGACTGAGAATTCGTTTCGCTCGCATCAAGTACCGCTCGACAAGTTGGCAAAGAATCCGGAACATCTGCGGCAACTCGAAGAGTGGATGCAGAGCTATAAACCCGAAGAATTGTTTGACGAGAACGGAAAGTTGAGGGTGGAGTTGGCCGCGTTAGCTCCGCAGGGGACGCGGCGTATGGGAGCTAATCCACATGCTAACGGTGGACTGTTGCTCAAAGATTTAAGGTTGCCGGACTTTCACGACTATGCGGTTGATGTGCCGTTGCCTGCGACAATTGAAGTGGAAGCGACGCGCGTGATGGGAAACTTCCTAAGTGACGTAATGCGTTTCAATCTCGACACCAAGAACTTCCGCGTCATGGGTCCCGATGAAACCGCTTCCAACCGCCTCGGCGCGCTGTTTGAAGCGACGAAGCGCGTCTTTGCCGATGAAATCTTGCCGACCGACGACCATCTTTCCAGTGACGGCAGAGTGATGGAAGTCTTGAGCGAACACTTATGTCAGGGCTGGCTCGAAGGCTATCTCCTGACGGGGCGGCATGGCTTCTTCAACTGTTACGAGGCGTTCATACACATCATTGATTCAATGTTTAACCAGCACGCCAAATGGTTGAAGACGACGCGCCACATTCCCTGGCGGCGACCCATCGCTTCACTTAATTATTTGCTTAGCTCCCATGTCTGGCGACAGGATCATAATGGCTTCAGCCATCAAGACCCGGGCTTCATTGATCACGTCATCAACAAGAAAGCTGAAGTCGTCCGCGTGTACTTGCCGCCGGATGCCAACACACTGCTTTCCGTCACGGATCACTGTTTACGAAGCCGCAATTACGTCAATGTCATCGTCGCGGGCAAACAACCGGCATTGCAGTACCTCGACATGGACGCGGCGGTGAAGCATTGCACCGCCGGAGTCGGCATCTGGGGATGGGCGAGCAATGACGACGGCGTCGAACCGGACGTGGTGATGGCGTGTGCGGGCGATGTGCCGACGCTGGAGACGTTGGCGGCCGTGGATATTCTTCGACAAAAGTTTCCAGAGTTGAGAATGCGCGTTGTGAATGTCGTTGACTTGATGACGCTGCAATCAGCGGGCGAGCATTCGCACGGGTTGAGCGACAAAGATTTCGATTCACTTTTCACGACCGACAAGCCGGTAATATTCGCCTTTCATGGTTATCCAACGCTGATACATCGTTTAACTTACCGGAGAACCAACCATCGCAATTTTCACGTTCGCGGCTACAAAGAAGAAGGAACTACGACCACGCCGTTCGACATGGTCGTGCTGAACGACTTGGATCGTTTCCATCTTGTGATGGACGTGATTGAGCGCGTCCCATGGCTTGCTAACATGGGCGCGCACGCGAAACAACTGATGCGCGACAAACTCCTCGAACACAGGCAGTACATTAGAAAGCACGGCGACGACATGCCGGAGGTGCGCGAGTGGAAGTGGACGTACTAACGAACCGATGCGGGCGCGTCCAAGTCTCACGCGGTGATGCTGTCTCTAGCTTCGCCAATGATTTCTAAGACCGGTTATCTTTTGGCTCACCCTTAACGCATAATGCGCGGACAATGAATGTTCTGGTGCTCAACTGCGGCAGTTCGCCGGTCAAATTTCAATTGATCGCTACTGACCTCGACCAGATAGCGCGAAACACCGACCGGCGTCTCGCGCATGCCTTACTGACTCCTGTTCAGGAGCATTTAGTCGTAAGTTCCGAGACGTTGATCGCCGCGCTTTATGTTTTCGCGCTCGCCGCTCAACCGAAGCGTCGAATCGCTTGAACCATCGCGTCGCGAATAGTAATAGCACTCGACGAAGGATTTCTCAGATGATCTCTGATGAGCTAAAACTTACGCTTCCCTTTAGCATCTCTGAGGATGAAGCACGGCTTCTGTTTGCTGTAGAGCTTTATGAAGTCGGCAAAGTGTCTTTGGGGCAAGCTGCCGGAGTGGCCGGATATTCTAAACGTGCGTTCATGGATGTCTTAGGCCGCCATAAAATTCCTGTGTTCAATTATCCGGCAGAAGATTTGCAGCAGGAGCTATCGGGGTGAAAGAACCTGTCGTAGTAGATAGCACCTGTCTGATTGGCCTGGAACGAATTAGTTCCCTCGACATTTTACCTGCTCTATTTTCTCCTATCCTTGCTCCGCCCGAAGTAGAACATGAGTTCGGTGCTACATTGCCGTGGCTCCAAGTTGAAGCTCCCGTAAATGAAGATTTGGTCAATGCTCTCAAGATGCTGGTAGATTATGGCGAAGCCGAAGCAATCGCTTTGGCTAGTGAGCGAAAGTGCAAGATCGTTCTTGATGATCGCCAGGCGAGGGTGGTAGCAAAGCAGCTAGGATTCACGATGATCGGCACAATAGGATGTTTACTGAAGGCCGAACGAGCGGGCATCATAGCAGCGACCAAGCCGCTGATTGAGAAGCTTGAAGATGAAGGCTTCTACCTCAGCGAAGCATTGAAGGAAGATGTGTTCGTTTAGCCGGGAGTAGCGCCGTCTAAGCGGTTCAAGCAGCCTGCCAACAATTAAGCAGTAACGAAGTGATGAGCAAAAAAGTCAGGAATTAGAAAGCTAAGGGGGTAAACGCTTTTATGCTGGCTCCTGTTTTCTATTTTGGAGGTTTCAGGTATGAGTCATGAAACATTGATCGCGGCGCTCTACGTCTTCGCGCTCGCGGCTTTTCTCGGTTATCAAGTGATCTCGCGCGTGCCGCCGCTGCTGCACACGCCGCTGATGTCGGCGACCAACGCCATCTCCGGCATCTCGCTCGTCGGCTCGCTTGTAACCGCCGGGGCGCAGTACAACACCGTCAGCACGATCCTCGGCTTTGTGGCCGTAACGTGTGCGACCATCAATGTTGTCGGCGGATTTATGATCACCGACCGGATGCTCAGGATGTTCAAAAGAAAACTTCCCACCGTAAAGGATAAGAAGTAACTATGACGAACTACTTGGTCGAGTTCGCTTACCTTATCGCATCAATCCTCTTTATCCTCGGACTCAAGGGCCTTAGCCATCCTGAATCAGCGCGGCGCGGAATGGTTCTCGCCGAAGTCGGCATGCTGATGGCGATCATCGGCACGCTGCTGCACAGGGACATCGTCAGTTATGAATGGATCATTGCGGGCCTTCTCATCGGATCGACCATCGGCGCGGCAATGTCCTACTGGGTGCCGATGACGGCGATGCCGCAACGGACGGCGCTTTCGCATGCGTTCGGCGCTTTTGCCGCTGCCCTGGTCGGAATATCCGAATATTACCGGCACGGAGCAGAACTCGGTTCGTTTACGATGGGAGCCATCGGCTTTGAAGTGATGCTTGGAGCAATTACCACTACGGGAAGCCTCGTCGCGTTCGCCAAGCTTCAGGGGCTGACGCGCGGAACGCCAGTCGTTTACAAGGGGCAGAACATCTTCAACATGTCGCTGCTGGTTTTCACAATCGGCATCTTCATCTACCTGCTCATCGATCCCTCGGCAAGCCCTGTCTTCTACATGATGACCGGGTTGGCATTTCTGTTTGGCGTGTTGCTGGTGATGCCGATTGGAGCCGCCGACATGCCGGTGGTGATGTCTCTGTTAAATTCTTATGCGGGTCTTGCGGCGGCGGCAACGGGGTTTGCAATCTCAAACAATGTGCTGATCATCGCCGGTACGCTTGATGGCTTCTCAGGTTTTATTCTTTCTGTCCTGATGTGCAAAGCGATGAACCGTTCGATGACGAACGTTCTCTTCGGCGCGTTCGGCAGCGATTCATCGACCGCACAAATTGAAAGCGGAACTGAAGGGACAATGCGCGAGGTGAACGTCGATGATGTCGCAATCCAGTTGGCATATGCCAAGCAGGTGATCTTTGTTCCGGGCTATGGCATGGCGACGGCGCAGGCGCAGCATACGGTGCGCGAGTTGGCTAATGTTCTTGAATCTAAAGGCGTCACGGTAAAGTATGCCATTCACCCGGTGGCCGGTCGCATGCCGGGTCACATGAACGTGCTTTTGGCCGAAGCCAACGTGCCCTATTCATCGTTGTATGAACTGGAGCAGATCAATCATGAGTTTCCATCGACGGACGTAGCGGTGGTGATCGGAGCAAACGATGTGGTCAACCCGGATGCACGCGACAACGCGCAGAGTCCGATTGCCGGGATGCCGATTCTGGAAGTAGACCGTGCGCGGTCGGTGATCGTGTTAAAGCGTGGCAAGGGGAAAGGGTTCGCTGGTATTGAGAACCCGTTGTTTTACAAGTCGGTAACGGGGATGCTGTATGGTGATGCCAAAGATTCTCTGGCGCGACTCACGCAGGCGGTTCAACACGCGTGATTTGAGCAAGGATGAACCTTCTCGGATTCATCCTTGCCGCGTTGCAAAGTTGAGCAAGGCGAAGGCTTGCGGCAAGGTCGCGTTTCATCAAATGAGCGTGTTACTTGCGTTGTGGAACAAGCGGTTGGGTAGAAGCAAGGAGCGCAAAATCACTGACTTTGTTTTCGTGATTAATCCTTACCTCTTCCTGGTATTCCTGGTCGGCGTTGATCATCCAGAGGTCATTATCCTCACCCAAAATATTCTTGACGGCGAGCATTGCCGTCAGCATTGAGTGATCCTGATTGTTGTATTTGTGCATACCATTGCGGCCCACGGTTTGTAGATTATCGATGCTACTCAGGAACTCGCGTACGGTTTGCAGAGCTTCAGCGTAAGTTGAATCATAAACCGGATAAGCCTTGGGCATCCTCACTACGGATCCATCCTCGATTTCGCTTGCTTGCACCAAGCCTAAGCTTTCCAACTCTCTTTTACCGAGTT
Organism: Pyrinomonadaceae bacterium; assembly: GCA_013812565.1. Lineage (GTDB taxonomy): Bacteria > Acidobacteriota > Blastocatellia > Pyrinomonadales > Pyrinomonadaceae > JACCTF01. Next base: position 5,319 of record JACCTF010000445.1, read on the forward strand.
CGATTAATTCCTGGTCTGACATCGTCCATAACCCATCTCCTTCAAAGCAAAAATACTCTAGTCCCAAGCAGGTCTTGCTGGGATCGGCAACCATGTAGGGACTCCAGTTTTTAAAATTTTGAATCCGGCCGAGTTTCACTGTGGGTTCGTGAATGTAAAGCCAGTTATCAGGGAACAACTCACGCTTATTAATGATCAAAGCCACAGTGATAAAGTCTCGGTAGTTGAGATTCATAGCGGCCAGCAAAACTTCCTTGGGAACAGCAGGTTCAAATTTCTGAATCAATTCTCGTATCGGCATGCTGCTCAGAAAGTCTGTGCCTTCGATTAACTCTCGCTGTCCATCGACCTCGATTTCCATCGTCTTAATAAGATTTTTCGCCCAGTGAATTTGTTCGACTCCCGCCCGAAAACGAATCCGGCTTCCCCTTTGGGATACGCTATCGGCGACCGTCTCCCACATCATGCCCGGGCCTTGTTTCGGGTAATCAAATTCACCGATCAGGGTTTTAATGACGCTTCCGTTGTGCTTCGTTTGTCCCTTATTT
>JACCTF010000449.1 GCA_013812565.1 Pyrinomonadaceae bacterium
ATCCTATACAGCGGGCGTGCTGGTTGAGGAGATGATGATGCCTCATAACCGTGCGGCGGTGCTCGTGGTTGATCCGCACGGTGAGTATGACACGCTGCGTTCGATAGAAGGCGATGCGCGATTTCACGTAGAAGGTGGTTATCAACCGGAAGTCAAAATCTTTACGCATGATCGTATCAAGGTGCGTATCTCGTCGCTGACGGAAGCTGACATCAAGTATCTTCTGCCGGAAGGCACTTCGGACAAGATGCTTCACTATTTGTCACAAGCTTACCGGAAACTCACGGCGGGCGAGCGCGGCGAGCGTGGGCAGTGGGGCTATCATGACCTACGTGATGCGGTGACAGCGGAGAAGTATGGCGAGGAGGATGGGCGCGGCGGGTCGAGCGGCAACGTCGGATCAATCGATGCCCTGCTGTGGCGGCTTGATTCGCGCTTTGATCGTCCCGACTCAATCTTCTCGGACATAGACCACATACCGCTCAATGAGATGTTCCAGCCCGGTAGGTGCACAGTGCTGCAACTCTCGGACATTGAGCAGAACGAGCAGCAGGTCGTTGTGGCAACACTTTTGCGACGCGTCAACAAAGCGCGGATGGCGACTGTGCGACAGGAAGCCGATGAGACGAGCGACAGTTACCTTCCCTACCCGGTCTTCACGCTGCTTGAAGAAGCGCACCGTTTTGCTCCCGCCGGGCAAACCGTGGTTTCGACGAACGTTCTCAAACAGATTCTCTCGGAAGGTCGTAAGTTCGGCGTCGGCATCGGGTTGATCACGCAGCGTCCGGGAAAGCTGGATCAAGACGTGCTCTCGCAATGTATGACGCAGATCATCATGCGAATTGTTAACCCGATTGATCAGGACACGGTCGCACGGTCGGTTGAAGGCGCAGGCCGCCAGTTGCTCAATGAACTACCGGCGCTCACCAAAGGCCAGGCGGTGATCAGCGGCGTCGGTGTTAATACTCCGGTGATGTGCCGCGTGCGCGAGCGCCTGACCAAGCATGGCGGCGAAACTTTTGATGCCCCGGCGGAATGGGCCGCGTGGCATACGGATACGGAACGCCGTCGGCGCGCCCAACAAACCGCGGTGCTCGTGAAACCTGGAGACGGCAAAAAGATTGAGAAGGTGCGCGGCATCCAGTTTTGATTCCTCAAAGAAGCTCTATACGATACGCTTGCTCCTGCCCTGAAACGTCGATCTTCAATGCTTCGACGCCTGAATCTGCGCGGTTGCTTTTCCGCGCTGCGATGTTAAGATACCCGCTGTTTGTTTCACCTGCTCGCCGTCCCGAACAAGGCGCAGCGTACTATTCCCTTTACAAAAACATAAGCGCTCAGCAACAGTTTTTCTCCGCGCGCTGCCTGGGTCGAAGATCAAGATGGCGGACAACGGCTCACCGCAAATGTCGCGATGCATCGTAGAACTTCTTTCATCGGGCACATGCTCTCCGGTTTTGCAGCAGTGGCCCGTAAATGCGCGCACCGTAATCGACGGCATGCAGCCTGCCGTCGCCCATCACGCTCGTCGAGTTGGATCTGGAACTTGCATGGTATGAATACGGTGCTGAACGTGGATGAAGGTCTCAAGCTGCTCCGCGGCACGTTTGGCATTGATGATGATGAAGCACTCTCCGCCGAGGAACGGACGATGCGATTGTGCTTATCGCTAGGTGCTGAGTAACGAGATGGAAGGTATAACCTCGATCCGCATTGGAGACATCTACATTCGCCGTGAGGCCGATATAGTAAAGGTGCGCGAACGAGTGCGGAGTCTCACGCGCGAGATGGGCTTCGACTCGACAACGCAGATCAAGATCACGACCGCTGTTTCCGAACTCACCCGCAACATCTTCGAGTATGCGAAGGCCGGAGCGATTACGCTTGCGCTCGCGCAGCAAGGTCAGGCAACGGGGTTGCAAATAACGGCGCGCGATGACGGCCCAGGCATCGACGACGCGATGCTGCGCTCTATCCTTTACGGCAGCTTTCGCTCGACCTCCGGGATGGGCATCGGACTTGCCGGAACCAAACGGTTGATGGATGCGTTCGATGTTAAGTCGTCTCTGCATGAAGGTACGCGCATCACAATCATTAAGTGGCTGCCGCCAGTGAACGCGCATACGGCTCCCAAACTAATTGTGCAGTTGCGCTCACACTTCGGCGCGGAGACGGATGACGACCAGCCGGTTGAAGACATACAGCAGCAAAACCGCGATCTTATCCGTGTGCTCGCCGAACTCGAAGAGAAGCGTGAGCAACTCGAACAGCTTAACCGTCAGCTCAACGAATCGAACCGGGAGTTGAACGAAGCTAACGCCAAGCTGCAAGAGTTGGCCGCGATGAAGGATGAGTTTCTCGCGCTGACAACGCATGATCTTCGATCACCGCTGACGGTGATCAGCGGGGTTATCAGTTTCTTCACCTCGGGTCGGCTCGGGGAACTCTCGCCTGAGCAGAAGAACATGGTTCAGATGATGGAGCGCAACACGCAGAGCTTGATCGAACTGGTCAACGATCTGCTCGACGCTTCTAAACTCGATTCCGGCACGCTGCGGCTGGAATTAACTCCGACAGATCTATGCACTGCCATTGGCGAACTGCGCGAAACAATGGAGCCGCTTGCCGGAGAGAAAGGAATCACGCTACGCGAAGATTTGCCGACGAAGCTACCGCCCGTGCGCGCCGACCGCACTAAGCTTCATCGTATCTTTGTCAACCTTGTCTCCAACGCGCTGAAGTTTACTCTCAAGGGTGGCGTCGTGGAGGTGCGAGCCGAGCAGATGGGCGATACGGTCCGCGTCTCGGTTTCCGACACAGGAAGCGGCATCGCTCCTGAAGACATGCCGCGCCTCTTCAACAAGTACGAACAAGCACGCAGTCGCGCAACGCGCAGCGAAAAAGGAACCGGTCTCGGTCTCTACATCACCAAGCAACTCGTCGAACTTCACGGCGGCGTGATTACCGCCCATTCACAACTCGGAC
>JACCTF010000899.1 GCA_013812565.1 Pyrinomonadaceae bacterium
GCGACGGCCACCATAATCATGTAGGGCGCTGCGACAACGATCAGGTAGCGCGAAGCTAGAGACTTCGGGAACACCTGGCCGGCACAAAAGGCGATGATGACGGGCATGAAGGAGAGCAGCAATAGCCAATACAACAACGCGGTGGCCGGTTCTGTGTTTTCCCCTTGTCGTCGCCTGAGCGCATGCCAAACCCACAACACTAAAGGGTAGGCGAACAGCAGCAGCCCCGCCCGCGCCCAGTGGGGGACGGAGCCGTTGAGCGTCGTGTAAAACACAACAAACTCGGTCCAGCGCACCGGCTCAGTCCGCCCGGAGTTATCCAGCCCGAGCCTCATCCCGGCGCGCCCCGCCGCATAGACCCACGGGCTGAAGCATAGCATTAAGATCGCGGCGGACGTCAGAAAAGGTAGAAATTTCTCGCGTCCCCAGAACAACAGGAAGAGACCCTCGACCCCGATCACCAGCCAGCCGTAATACTGTGTATACACGAGTAGCAGGTTGATTGCCGACACCGCCAGCAGGTTCTTCCTCGTTCCATCTGCGCGGTTATAGAAGCGGGCGAAAAGCCACAGCGAACAAAGCGTCAGGAACAGCACTAGGCTGTACATCCGCACGTCCTGGGCATAAAAAATCATATATCCGTTGACGGCCATGAGCAGGAGCGCCAGGTTGATCTCTGCGGCCCCCAGCTTTAACTCTCGGCACAGAAAGAGAAAAGGCACAATCGCCGCTATCGAGACGAGCGCCGGAAACAGTTTGAGCCACAGCAGGGATTCCCCGCCGATCATGATCCACAGCTTGAGCAGCAGGTAGAAGAGCGGCGGATGGACAACGTCCTCTATCACAAAGCCGATCAGACTGCTCCAGCTAAGGCGGGCGGCCGCCAAACTGAAAACCTCATCGGACGACAAGCTATAAGCGGCAAGCTGCCACAACCGAGCCCCGGCAAATATCCCGACGATCAGTACGAACACGGCGACCGTGGCTCTGGTGAAGACGGCCGCGGCCGCGCTCGCCGCCAGAGGCGAAGGCTCAGGCTTAGCGTTAAACGCGGCGTACTTTTGCGATATGGCTGTCATTTTCTCTTTAATTCTTTGGTTGCCTGAGCGCCGAAGCCGTTACTTCCTAAGCCTTTGTCGCGCACAAGAATCACGCCATGCCGGCAATGGAGAATTCCTTTTCGACATCAGTGGCTGTTCCGTTATGAACTTCAAGCTGGGCCTCCGGCAACAACTCGTTAAAGAATTTTCGCAACTCCCGCTCCGGACCGTCCTCACCGAGCGTCCGCAGTCGCTCTAGCGCGTAGCGCACCCGCTCCTCCGGATAAGCCGCGATCTTGCCGATAAATATCTTCGGGTGCCGCGTTTTAGCTATCTTCTCGTCGGTCGTTTCCAACTCCTCGAACAGCTTCTCTCCCGGCCGTAACCCTGTGAACACGATGTCCATATCCTCAAACGGCTTAAACCCCGAGAGGGCAATCGTGTCCTTCGCTAAATCCAGTATCCGTACGGGTTCGCCCATGTCGAGGATGAATATCTCTCCGCCCTCGCCGAGCGCCCCGGCCTGCAACACCAGTTGCGCCGCCTCCGGGATGGTCATGAAATACCGTATCATATCCGGGTGCGTCACCGTCACGGGTCCGCCCTTCCTGATCTGCTCACGAAAGATCGGGATTACTGACCCGGCCGACCCGATCACATTGCCGAACCGCACTGCCACATAGCGCGTCGTGAAGCGCCGGTTCAAATCCTGCACCGCCAGTTCCGCCACACGCTTCGACGCGCCCATCACCGATGTCGGCCGCACCGCCTTGTCAGTGGAGATGAGCACGAACACTTCAACTCGATACTCTCCGGCCAACTCTCCCAGCAAGTGTGTCGCCAGCACGTTGTTTCTCACCGCCTCACCCGGGTTCGATTCCATCAGCGGCACGTGCTTGTGCGCCGCAGCGTGCAACACCACCTCGGGCCGATGAGCAGTGAAGATCGAGCGCATGCGCGCTTCATCACCGACGTCTGCCACCAGCGTGACAATCGATAGCTCCGGCCACGCTTCGCGCAACTCACGATCTGTGTTGAAGAGCGCAAACTCGGCGCGTTCGACAAGAAGCAGGTTCGAGGGCTGGAAGTGCGCCACCTGTCTGGCTAATTCCGATCCGATTGAGCCGCCGGCTCCTGTCACCATGACGGTTTTGCCGGCAAGAAAATGCCGCATGCCCTCTTCATCAAGGCGCACGGGATCGCGTCCCAGCAGATCTTCAATTTGAACGTCGCGTATGCGACTGACATTAACTTGTCCCTGAAGGATTTCATACATGCTCGGGATGACCCGCACCTTCACCGGGATTTGTTCGCATATATCCAAAATTCGGCGGAAGTCTCGCCGTGAAGCTTGGGCGACGGAAATCACGACGTGATCGACAGAGAGATCGCGTACCAGGCGTGGCAGGTCGTTCGTAGTTCCGAGCACCCTGACTCCCTGAATCACCGAGTTGAGCTTATTCAAGTCGTCATCGACAAATCCCTTGATCTTTAAACCTGAATCAACGCGATTTTTGATTTCCTTGACGGCTAACATACCGGCTCGTCCCGCCCCAATCAGCAGCACCGATCTTGTTTGATTATTACTGGGACGCGCTTTCTTTCGCTTTTCCTTGCGCTCGTACAGGGTGCGCCGTAATAAGCGCGCCACCACCACCCCTCCAAACGCCAGGATCGTGTCGATCATAACCACTGACAGGGGCACCCGCCACTGCTGGAATTCTGCGGGCAGCCCCATCCGCAATGCGACTACCGGCAGAGCTGACCAGAGGGCCGCATTAAGGAATGCCTTCATCTCCAGCATGCCGATGTAGCGCCAGACGAAGGTATGCACGCCGGCCAAGAACAGCATCGCAAATTGAATCAGAACCACATAGGGAAGCTGTATCAATAGGTGAGGGATTTCCTGCGGGGGGAGAGCAAAATCGAATCGCAGCAGGTATGCCATCGCAAACGCTCCGGCGAAAATCGCTAAGTCTGCGACAAGTTGTAGCTGTCTGAACAACGATCGCTTCGACAAGAAATGCGGCCATTGCTGACCTTCTGTGTTTTTTGACCTCATAAACTTTGGGGCTCCTTTCCCGCGCCCGCTGAGGTTGCCGGGCGCAAAGGCGGGTGAAGACTTTCGAATACTAATCCTATATCTCTATATGCACGCTACACCAAGAGATGGATCGTCCTGTCAGTACCGCCTGCGGTAGCGGGCGGGTGGTTTTTCTTTTGAGCGAAGATATATGTTGGTCTGTCATGCTTACTCAACTCACAAAAGCCCGACGACCCACCCGCTACCGCAGGT
>JACCTF010000918.1 GCA_013812565.1 Pyrinomonadaceae bacterium
TACTACTACTACTACTACTACTGCTGCTAGCGCCGCCCTCCTGCGCTGTTATGTCTTGGTCGCTCATGTGCTCTGTGATTAGAATTAGCGGTGGTTCACGACAGTTTGTCACAAAGTGAAAGCCTCAACCCGCCTGTTCCCTCAGCTAGCGGTGGATTGAGGCTCGCGGCCAATGGGGAACGATGCGCCCCTTTTTGAAACAGACGAGGGCTTTTCCGCTTTGGCTTCGTCCTCGCTCCTAATTTCTTGTGTCGCTCTCGGCAGCCGTTGACTCAGGTCTTTTCGCCCTGCCCCTCACCTGCGGTAGTGCTTTCCTGCTCGTCGGTAACAGGCTCACCTCGACCACGCTCTGCAGTTGTTTCCGGCTTTTCGTAGGTTCTATCGGCTTTATGTCCAGCGCGACGACCACTCTCGGCCGCTCGCGATTCGCTGGCGCGCGCGGTTTGGCGTTTCCCTGTGCCGACCGACTTGGCGGGGCGGTTCGTTGTTCCCGCCACTTCGCGCGCATTGTCAACAAGTTCAATGATTGCGAGTTCGGCGTTGTCGCCATCGCGTCGGCCCAGTTTGATAATCCTCGTATAACCTCCTTGACGATTTTTGTAACGCTCTCCGAGTTCATCAAACAGCCGCTTTAATGCGCTGACGCCCGCCGTGCGCGGAAGGCGTGGTCGACCACGACGACCATTTAAAGGCGTCTGCTGACGGTTGCCGGCATGAAAAAAGGACGCTGCTTGACGTCGCAAGTGCAGGGACTGAGCCGCCCCCGTGTCACCCTCCAAACCCTGTGCGTGACACGACAACGTAATCGCACGCTCTACAAAAGACCGCAACTCCTTTGCCTTCGGCAAAGTGGTGACGATTCGTTCGTCCCGCGCGTTGATCAATGAAGTGGCAAGGTTACGCAACATCGAAAGCCGATGCTCCGTCGTCCGCCCCAATTTGCGATGTGCCTTTAGATGTCGCATAGCATTCCCTCAATTTGCGATTTTAGAATTGCGATTGTCGATTTTGTAAGTTCAATTTTCAATCGCAAATCCCTAACTAATCTTCTTCATCATCGTTGTAATCATCAAGGGCACGGTCGCGGCCACCAGTGCCCGGGATCGGGTTTCCTTGGTCGTCAAACTCCATCCCGAAATCGAGACCCATGCTTTGGAGAATTTCTTTAATTTCGTTGAGCGACTTTTTACCGAAATTCTTCGTGGCGAGCATCTCGCGCTCAGAGCGCTGCACCAGGTCACGGATCGTGCGAATATTGGCGTTCTTCAAACAATTATACGACCGAACGGAAAGCTCTAGTTCATCGACGGAGCGATCAAGCTGATCATTGCGCGGTAGCGGCGGTCGCTCCATACTGCTATAAGAGAGATCATCGGCATCCTCCTCAAAGTTGATAAAGATCGTCATGTGGTCTTTAATCAATTTCGCGGCAAGCCCGATTGCATCCTCCGGTTTCACTGAGCCGTCGGTCCATACTTCAATCGACAGCTTGTCAAACTCGGTGTTCTGTCCCAAGCGCGCAGCTTCAACCGCGTAATTAACTTTCTTCACCGGCGTATGTACCGAGTCGATTGGGATGTACCCGAGCGAAAGGTCTTCATCAAAATTGCGGTCGGCAGAAACGTACCCCCGCCCGCGTTTCAGACGCAGTTCTATCTTCAGTGAACCGCTCTCACTTACCGTCGCGATGTAAACACTCGGATCGAGTATCTCAACGTCGGAAGATGTTGTGATGTCGCCGGATGTAACTTCGCCCGCGCCCTCTTTTACGATGGTCAGCGTCTTCGCTTCGCTGCCGTGGAGTTTAAAGGGAATCTGTTTCAGATTTAGTATTACGTCAGTGGCATCCTCAACGACGCCGCGGATGGATGAAAATTCGTGCTCGACGCCCTCGATCTTGACCGCCGTGACCGCAGCCCCTTCGATTGAAGAAAGTAGCGCGCGTCGTAGCGAATTGCCGATAGTTGTGCCAAAGCCACGCTCAAAAGGTTGGGCAGTGAAACGACCATAGCGTCCGGTCAATGTCTCGGCATCAACCACTAGACGACGCGGCATCTGAAATCCTGTCCAAAGATTACTCTGATCAATAGCCATAAAGGTTCTACCCGTAGAGAGAAAACGGTGAAAGGCTGCTGCCCTGTAAACGGGAGCCACACTCGGGTCTCGTAAGACAGGGCAAAGAGGAAAATTACTTGCTGTAGAGTTCGACGATTAGTTGCTCGTTGATCGAACGGTCAATATCTTCACGCGCTGGAAGTGTAGAGACGCGCACACTCATCTCAGCTTCATCAAGCGGATTGATCCATGATGGACGCCCCCGCCCAGCGGCAGTTTGCCATGCACCCTCGATATGAGGGTTACTGCGACTCGCTTCTTTGATGCTGATCTGATCGCCGGCCTTAACTTCGAACGAAGGAATATCAACCTTGCGCCCATTAACCTCGATGTGCCCGTGGTTTACTAGCTGGCGCGCTTGACGCCGCGAGGTGGCAAACCCAGCGCGGTAAACAGCATTATCAAGTCGTCGTTCGAGGAAGATCAATAGCGTCTGACCGGTAACTCCGCTGAACCTCCGTGCGCGTTCAAAATAGTTGCGGAACTGTCCTTCGAGAACAAAGTAAATGCGTTTGACTTTCTGTTTCTCGCGGAGCTGTAGTCCGTAGCCGACCAGCGCTTTGCCGCGCCGGACAGAGTTTCCATGTTGTCCAGGGGGTTGCGTGCCGCGTTTTTCGATTGGGCACGAAGGTTTGTAGCAACGATCACCCTTTAGGAAAAGTTTTGCGCCCTCCCGGCGGCACAAGCGGCACACCGGGCCTCGATACCTAGCCATTATCACCTCCGGTCTTTAACAGACGGAAAAGTTTACAAACCACGCACAACTTACGTGCATACGCGGCTCTTCATCCTTTAGGTCACTAAATTCAATTGAAATATGAAATCTAAGATTTCATATTTACTTATACTCTACGTCGCTTCGGCGGGCGACATCCGTTATGCGGAATAGGTGTCACATCGCGAATAGTTAAGACGCGGATGCCTGCATTATTGATAGCGCGTATCGCTGACTCGCGTCCGCCGCCAGGCCCTTTAACGCGCACCTCACATTGGTGCATACCAGCATCCCGAGCTCGGTTCGCCGCCTCATACGCGGCCTGCTGTGCGGCGAACGGCGTACCTTTACGAGAGCCACGAAAACCGCGTGCGCCAGATGATGACTGAGCAATGAGGTTCCCCTCAAGGTCTGTAATCGTGACCATCGTGTTATTGAACGAAGCCGAGATGTGAACGACTCCATTCGGAATGTTCTTCTTCTCTTTCTTACGAAAGACCTTCTTTTTTCCAGTTGCTTTTGCCATAAAATTTAGATATTAGATATCGGATGTCAGGTGTTAGTTAGAAGCAAAACCGACATCTAACGTCTAGTATCTGACATCTGTCTTTATTACTTCTTACCAGGTGCTTTCTTCTTTGCAATGGTCGCGCGGCGTGGTCCTTTGCGAGTACGCGCGTTAGTGTGCGTCCGTTGGCCGCGAACTGGAAGCCCACGACGATGCCGCAAACCTCGATAGCAGCCAATGTCCATCAAACGTTTCACATCCATCTGTACACGCTTGCGCAGATCACCCTCAACCTCGCCTTGATCTTCGATGGTTGCGCGGATGCGGCTTAGCTGATCCTCATCCAAATCTTTGACGCGCGTGTCCGGATGAACCTGCGCTGCTTTCAAGATGGAACTTGCCCGCGAACGCCCAACGCCATAGATGTACGTCAAGCCGACCTCGACGCGTTTGTTAACTGGAAGATCAACACCAACTACACGAGCCATATCTCATTCTCCAACTCCGACGTTTAAAAATCTGAAGTTTCTAATCTTAAATCCTTAGCCTTGCCGCTGCTTATGCTTGGGATTTGTACAGATAACCCGCACCACACCTTTGCGGTGAACAATCTTGCAGTTATCACATATCTTCTTGACTGAAGCTCGAACTTTCATTTCATCTTACTCCGTAGTTTTAAGCGTATGCAGTTAGGAAACTTACCGCATGTGATACACCCCGAAACCACACCGCCAGCAAATCGCGGATGATAACACAGAGTTTTCGTCTGGGCAAAGAAGCCTCCAAACTCATGCCAGGATTCTAGATTGTTGCACTTCCTCAACAACGCGCGTTAGCGCCTCGGGACCGTTCTCCGTCACTGCCACAGTGTGTTCAACGTGCGCGCTAGGTTGCCCGTCTACCGTGACGACAGTCCACCCATCGGGGAGGGTCTTTGTTTGAGCCACCCCCATGTTCAGCATTGGTTCGACGGCAAAGACATAGCCAGCTTTGATCTTATTACCGGTGTCTGGCAAACCATAATTCGGAATTTGTGGATCCTCGTGCATGCGGCGACCGATACCGTGTCCCACGTAGTCTCGGACAATCGTGTAACCGTGAGCCTCAGCATGCTGCTGCACCGCCCACCCAATATCTCCCACATGCTTGCCCGGGCGACATTGTTCAATCGCAAGCTCGAGGCACTCCTCGGCAACACGGATAAGCTCAAGCCGTTCTGGTTGCACGCGCCCGACGGGGATGGTCACAGCCATGTCTCCAACAAAACCATTCAGTGTTACGCCACAGTCTATCGAAAGAATATCGCCATCTTTCAACTTTCGGGAAGACGGAAACCCATGCACAACCTCTTCATTGACTGAGGCGCAGATAGAATATGGAAAGCCATTATAACCTTTGAAGGTTGGCACTGCTCCTGCATCGCGAATCATCTTCTCGGCCGCCTTATCAATTTCGAGCGTTGTCACTCCTGGCTGAATCATGCGGCGCAACTTACGATGTACTAACCCGACCAGTTGCCCAGCGGCACGCATCTTCTCCAAATCTCTCTTGGATTTCCCAATAATCATAATTCAAGCGACGAACTGTAAGGGAAAGTGATGCTCGTCAATCGTCACCCGTAAGTATGGCTTCTATATCTTCGTAGATCTTCTGCGGGTCGCGCATGCCATCAACTTTGAACAATCGTTTGGATGCCTTGTAGTATTCAAGCAGCGGCTCGGTTTGTTGTTTGTAAGTTTCAAGTCGTACTTTAATCTTCTCTGCGGTGTCATCCGTCCGCTGAATAAGCTGTGTTTCCGGGTGCTGGTCACAAGCGTTGTCAAACTTAGGCGGCTTGAAGTACACGTTGTAGATTTCGCCGCAGACCGGGCATATACGTCGTCCTGTCGTACGCTTCTCTAACACTTCAAAAGGAGCATCGACAAAGATCGCCGACACCTTATGCCCTTGTTCGACCGCTAACCTCTCGAGCATTGTCGCCTGAACCGTCGTGCGCGGAAACCCGTCAAGGATGTAACCACTTTTGCAGTCTTCGCGGTTTGTGCGCTCATGAACCACCCGTATTACTAAATCATCCGAGATAAGTTTGCCAGTTGATTGGACAGCACGGACTTCTTCAGCTAGCGGCGTTGAAGCTTCAGCTAGAGCGCGAAACATGTCGCCCGTGGATATTTGCGGTAAGCCCAAGCGTTCTTGCAGCAAGCGCGCCTGCGTTCCCTTGCCTGCTCCAGGCGCGCCCATTAAGACGATAATCTTGGACATAAAGTAGATGTCGGATGTCAGATACTAGACGTTAGTAGTTGGCATTTAACTGACATCAACATCTAGCATCTGACACCTACTTTTAAGTTCTGCGACCACGTAAGCGGCTACCGCCGCCGAGGAAACCTTCATAGTTGCGCATCACAAGTTGCGCTTCAATCTGTGCCACAGTATCCATTGCGACGCCGACAATGATCAGCAGCGAGGTACCACCAAAGTAGAACTGGTAGCCCATGCCGGTGGGAATCCATGACAACCCGGGCGTCGCGCTGAGGAAAGCATCAAGCGATGGCCCAATAAAGGGCAGGCGACCGACTTTGAACCCACTCAGCATGATCTGCGGCACGAGCGCTACAAACGCTAGATAGATTGCTCCAACTGCCGTGAGCCGTGTCAGAATCCCGTTTAGATACTCGGCCGTGGTGCGACCGGGCCGTGTACCCGGAATGAATCCTCCGTGCTTGCGGAGGTTATCGGCCACTTCTTCTGGATTAAAGATGATGGTCACGTAAAAGAAAGTGAAAAAAATGATGAGCGAGATGAAGATCAACTCGTAGTACGGATCACCCCCGTAAAATTGTGAGAAGAAATTGTACACTCTGCTTTGCAGCGATGTCGGATTGTTCGGGTCAAATCGGACAAACTGCATTATCGTCTGCGGCATGGCAAGCACGGAGGAAGCAAAGATCACAGGAATCACGCCGCTCATATTGACTTTCAGGGGCATACTCGTTTGCTGCCCGCCAACAAGCTGTTTCCCGACGTGACGTTTTGCGTAGCTGATCGGCACCTTGCGCCGACCAAGCTCGACGAAAACTATAAAGGCGATTAACCCGATAACTGCTGCGATCATCGCCAGCACGCCAATGGTCGCGAGCGGATCTCCCCCACGCACGCGCTCAAACACCTGCTGCACGCCGCGCGGCAACCCAAGAATAATACCGGCGAAAATTAAGAGTGAAATGCCGTTGCCAATGCCGCGCTCGGTAATTTGTTCGCCAAGCCACATCACAAAGAGCGTACCGGTGGTTAGCGTTAGCACGGTCATCAGGAGGAATCCCCAGCCAGGATCGCCGACGCCGTTCGACTGCAACCAACGAGCGACAAACGAGGTTTGAATCGCTGCCAATCCAACTGTTAGGTACCGCGTCCACTGGTTGATCTTCTGCCGCCCTACTTCACCTTCTTCCTGTAGCTTCTTCAGCTGCGGTGACACAACAGTCATCAATTGCAAGATGATTGAAGCGGTAATGTAAGGCGTGACACCAAGCGCAAAAACAGAGATGGTGCTAAAGTTCCCGCCGGAAAATAGATCAAGGACGCCGAGCAGTGTACTGCCAACTTCACTCCAGACGCGCTCAAGTTGTTCACGGTTGATGCCGGGCGCAGTGACGTGTCCGCCAATACGGTAAACCGCCAGCAGACCGAGCGTGAACAAGACGCGCCGACGCAGGTCCGGCACGTTGAATATGTTGCGAATAGCGGCGAAGAACTTCTCCATAAAACCACTTACTCTCTTTTTGAAAAACTAATTGAGAACAGGGATAATTCGGATGGAATAAATAGTAAACCAATTCGCCTTGTCCATCCGGTCTTATCCCTGTCTTAATTTGTGGTCGTTAGATTTTGAGGATCGAACGGCCATATTTTGTTGCAGCCACTCACGCCGGTTCATTCAAGCCCGACGTGATGAGCGTCGCACTTCCGCCTGCTTGCTCGATCTTCTCACGGGCGCTTTTCGTAAAGCGATGCGCCGAAACACGAAGCGCCTTTGAGACTTCACCGGTGCCAAGCACAACCACATCGCGCCGGGCTTTCTTGATCAAGCCACGCTCGTGAAGTAGTTCAGGCGTCACGTCTTCATCGGCTGCAAAACTCCGCTCTAACGCTTCTAGGCTTACTTCAATCCACTGCTTTTTGAATATGTTCGTAAAGCCGCGTTTTGGCAGGCGGCGCTGCAAAGGCATCTGCCCGCCTTCAAAGCCGATTTTAGCACTGTAGCCTGAGCGTGATTTCTGCCCCTTGTTGCCCCGACCCGCCGTCTTCCCGGTGCCCGAACCGGGACCGCGTCCCAGCCGTTTCTTTCTGTGCGTCGAGCCTTCAGGCGCACGCAAGTTATTAAGACCGATAGCCATATTCGCTCTACTCCACCATCCGCAAGAGGTGCGGAATCTTGGCGACAACACCACGCATCGCGGGCGTATCGGGGCGCTCAACGATCTGGCTGAGACGGGTTAACCCGACGCTGCGCACAATCACTTTATGCTTCTTCGGACAAGCTATCGCACTTCGATAGTATTGAATACGGATTGTCCGAGGATCTGTCTGTGGCGCTTCCTCGTTTGTTAGTTGCTCATCCGCCATCGCTTACAACTCCTCCACTTGCTTGCCCCGCAGACGCGCCAACTCCATCGGGTCTTTCATGTTAAGCAAGCCGTCGAAAGTGGCACGCACGACATTGTGCGGATTGGTCGAACCGAGCACTTTGGTGCGCACATCATGCACGCCCGCGGCCTGCATCACGGCACGCACAGTTCCGCCGGCGATAACTCCGGTTCCTTCCGAAGCAGGCTTCATCAAAACCCTGCCTGCCCCATAGTTGCCGATAAGAGCGTGCGGCAGGGTGTTATTGATTAAGGGCACACGGATTAAGCTTTTCTTTGCCGCCTCAACCGCCTTCTTGATCGCCAGCGGAACCTCGCGCGCCTTGCCGGTTCCAAAACCAACATGGCCCGCTTCGTCGCCCACTACAACCAGCGCGGCAAAGCTAAGGTTCTTACCGCCCTTAACTACTTTCGTAACGCGATTGATCGAAACGACTTGATCTTTCAAATCAAGCCCCTGCGCTGAGATACGCTGTTTTGGTTGTCTCATAATTATTATTCTTCAGCCCGCTTCGGCTTGGCGCGGCTCCTCTTCATCTTGCTGCACAGCTTCTGCTTTGTTCAATCCGGCTGCGCGTGCGGCGTCGGCGAGCGCCTTGATGCGCCCGTGATAAAGGTAGCCGCCGCGATCAAAAACTACATTGTCAATTCCCTGGGCCAGCGCACGCTCAGCCACGACGCGACCGACACGCTCAGCGGCTTCGACGTTGCCACCGCTTCCCTGCCCGCGCAAATCTTTTTCCGTTGTTGACGCTGCCACAAGCGTCCGGCCTTCGTTATCATCAACAACTTGCGCGTAGATGTGATTTAAGCTTCGGTAGATTGTTAAACGCGGGCGTCTGGTTGTTCCCTGCACTTTACGACGAATGCGTTTGTGCACCGCTTTACGAACTGCTGCTCGATCTCTGATTGCCATTTCTTATACGAGGATGAAGGCGAAAGGAACTCCATAAGGATGAAGGCGGGGGGCGGAAGGATGAAGTGAAAACTTCTTATTCATCCTTTACCCCTTATCCTTTATCCTTCCGTAAGCCCTTCATCCTTCATCCTTCATCCTTTCTTATTTGCCCGTTTTGCCCGGTTTAAGCTTCAACAGCACATTCGCGTAGCGGACGCCTTTGCCCTTGTATGCATCGGGTCGGCGCAAGCGATGCATCTCGGCCGCAACTTGGCCCAGTTTCTGTTTGTCTATACTAGAGAGGGTCAACGTCGTTTGGTATTGCGGGATTGATGATTTTGTAGCAACACGCTCGCTCTTCACCTCAACACCTTCTGGCAGCGGAAACTCAACCGGATGAGAGTAGCCAAGCGCAAAGACGACTTTCTTGCTTTGCACATCGGCTTTGTAACCGACGCCGACCACGTCCAGTTGCTTTGTAAATCCTTCAGTCACGCCGACGATGGCATTATTCGCCAACGCGCGTGCTAAGCCGTGCATAGCTGCAAGATCGTCCGAGGTTCGTTCAGCTTGTAACTGATCGCCTTCAAGTTTGAACGTAATACCCTGAGGCACCGGAGTCTTCAACTCACCCTTAATGCCTTTCACCTCCAACTCGCCTTCCCGGATCGTAACCGTAACGCCCGCCGGCACTGTGATTACTTTTTTTCCAATACGAGACATAATGTTAACCTTCGGTTAGAAAAGTCGGGAGTCACAATTCAGAATGAATATGCTGCAACCGCTTTTATTCTGACTTCTGACTTCTACCCTTAATAGATTTCTGCTAAAACTTCGCCGCCGACCTTTTCGCGCCGAGCTCTTTTACCAGTCATTAGACCGCGTGAGGTGGAAATGATGTTGATACCATACCCACCAAGCACCTTCGGCACCTCCTGCGATCCCATGTAGACGCGCCTTCCGGGACTAGAAACCCTCTTCAAGTTGGATATTGAGGAAGTGCCTCGTGCGTCATAGCGGAGAAAGATGCGGATGGTGCGCCGCGGCCCCTCGCCTTTGACAACAAAATTGTTGATGTATCCCTCTTCTTTAAGGATGCGTGCAACCTCTAGTTTTAACTTTGAGGCCGGAATATCTACACGCGAGTGTTTCGCTACAACAGCATTACGAATGCGCGTGAGCATATCAGCGACAGGATCAGTCATAACGTTACTCCACCAAAAACAGTGATGAGTGATGAGTGATGAGTACTGGGTGAAATGCTTTTACCTCATCCCACATCACTCATCACTCATCACTACTTCCTACCAACTAGATTTAATCACGCCCGGAATCTGCCCTTGCAGAGCCAGTTCACGGAAGCAGATGCGACAAAGCATAAACTTGCGTAAGTAGCCGCGGGAACGTCCGCAGCGTTTGCACCTGGTATAAGCACGTACGGAAAATTTCGGTTTCCGATTCGCTTTTGCAATCAACGATTTCTTTGCCATGAATCTCTATTCCACTCTGTACTACTGGCGAAACGGCATGCCAAGTCCTCTCAGCAGAGCGCGCGCCTGTTCATCGTCGCGCGCCGTTGTAACAATCGAAATGTTCATGCCGCGCGCTTTATCAACCTTATTAAAGTCTATTTCGGGAAAGATCAACTGATCGCGGATCCCGAGTGTATAGTTGCCACGTCCGTCGAAAGCTTTTGGCGAAACGCCTCGGAAGTCTCGCACGCGCGGCAACGCAATTGAGACAAAGCGGTCTAAAAATTCATACATGCGGTCACCGCGTAGTGTCACCATCGCGCCGATAGACATCCCCTGACGCAGCTTGAATGCGGC
>JACCTF010000927.1 GCA_013812565.1 Pyrinomonadaceae bacterium
CCACGTGAGCGCCCGGTCTCGCGGTCTTCGACGACCGACGCCGACTCAACCGTGCCGACTTGCGCGAACAACTGTTGCAGATCATCACTTGATGTCTGGAACGATAGATTACCAACGTAGAGTTTCATAGACATATAGATGTACCTCTGCTCTCGATAGGAGCGTCAAGAGAAGCTTCGAAGGAAAGTGACTTCGGTGTAACAACTGTCAGCGAAGGCATCGCGTTCGGATGCTCTAAACGAGCGGCTTCTGCAAAGTTTGTAACGGCCTGCTCTCGTATCATCCTAAACGCCGAGCTGCACGCTTCAAGACGCGGGGCGCATCGCCGTCGATGGGATAAGAGAAGGAACATAAAAGAAGGAAGAACCGGGGGCATAATGAACTACTTGGTCATAAGTTGCAAGCGCTTGAGATACATTGTCAGCGCTCTGTTATACCTGGTTTCTTAGTGTTTTGTTTGCCATTTTTCCGATCCGGTCCGATGCGTTATAGATAGATCTTAGCGGGACCAATCCCAGCAAATGATGCTCGCCAACGGCATACAGTCCGGCTGAAGCAATGCAGCCGCATTGAGAGCAATCGGGTGTCCCGCCGAACTGACATGGAGTGATTCGATTTAGTAAGTCTGCCGTTAAACTCAGTGTGGTGCGGGCGAAAATACATTCTGCGGGTGAAGGGGGAGGTTTACGATACCCTTTGATGACGACGTTGGGTAACTGCAGTTTCGGAAAATGTTGGCGCAAACCGGCCAGTTCCGTTAACACGCGGGCGCGCTCCTCCGGTGGGAGAATTTCCTCTGCTTCAGCTCCTACTTGTGGAGTAAAGAGGCTGAACCAAATCTTCTTTACTTCACTTTTGCCCGACCAGTATGTCAAGAACTCTTCAAAATATCCGGCGAGTCCGGTCATCTGGCGCGTCACTGTGCAGTGCACAGTAATGGAGTGGCCCAAGATGTTTTTTAAGATCCGCTCGTATGTCGCAGGCTTGCGCCGTAGGTCGTGGTCGGGCTGTAGACCGTCGATGGAAACCACCAAGTACAGTTCTTTTATACTGGACCAGGCGGGCGGAATCTGGCGCACCGCACTCGTCACAAGCTGAACGCTAATGCCCATCTCGCTCAGGCGCGGCAGCAGAACGTCAAGTTCTCGAAACCGCACGAGGGGTTCGCCGCCGACAATCGAAATATGCAGCGGACGATACTGACGCACGAGATCGAGGACACCATCCACCAGGGCCTGACCTTTATGGTCAGCGAGTGAGCGCAATGGGCCAATATCGCCGAGATGTTCCGGCTCATAAGCGTAACAACCCGGGCAACGCAGCGGACATTCGCGCGTAATCTCTATGGAGAGCGACGGGTAATGCCCGCTGAGGATTCGCCCCCATGCTCGAATCACATCCCTTTTTCTCATCGAAACCTCAATCTCGCTCGCCGGACCGGGGTAGATCCATTGAAGCGTGGCGAACGTTCTTCATCAATTGCAATGCACCCTACCACACATTTTTGGTGGTGCAAAATCCATCTTCCGCAGCCAGCGCGTCATTTATTATTATCAAGAATTTATAAATAGTAGTAGGATAACGACGCGGGTCCTCACTCGACGGGACGGCGTATCTCATCTGGACGCCATATGTCCTGGCTTTCGACGTTGGGCCTTGGACTTTGGACTTAACCCCCTTGTCACTTTCGAGTAAGCTAAATGGAACTGTCACAACTTGAATTCTTTATGAAGGTCGTCGAGGAGCGAAGCTTCTCAAGGGCTGCCGACCGTGTCTTTCGGACTCAACCGGCAGTAAGCATCGCTATACGTCGTTTGGAAGAGGAGATCGGCGCGCCGCTCTTCGACCGTTCGCAGAAAACGCCGACGCTCACTGAAGCCGGGCAGATCGTTCATGATTATGCGCAGCGTATGCTGGCGCTGCGCGATGGAGCACGCGAGGCCGTTGCGGAATTGCGCACTCTGGAACGCGGGCGGGTGCGTGTCGGCGCAAACGAAAGCACTTCGCTCTACCTCTTGCCGCACATCATCCTCGCTTATCGCGAGCGCCATCCGAACGTTAAAGTCGAAATCTACCGCCATACCTCTGAGCGTCTGCCGCGCGAAGTGCTCGACCGTAATGTGGATTTCGCGTTGATGGCGCTTAAGCCGGTTGATCGCGACCTTGAATTCTTTCCGGTGCTGAAGGACGAACTGGTGCTCATCATGCATCCGGAACATCCGCTGGCAGGGCGGCAGACTGTGACAATTAAAGAACTCGGTAAGGAAACGTTCCTCGCGCATAATGTGCCGACGGCTTCCCGCCTTAAGGTCATTGAGACATTCGCCAAACATCACACGCCGCTCAACATCACGCTTGAACTGGCAACCGTCGAAACGATCAAACGTTTCGTTGGATTGAAGATCGGGGTCGCCTTTGTGCCGCGCATGTGCGTGCACGAGGAGTTGCAGCGCGGAACGCTTGCCACGGTTAATGTGCGCGGGCTGGTGTATCATCGCGCTCTCTGGGCGGCACATCGCCGCCAAGCCACCTTCTCACATGCGGCGACGGCATTCCTCGAAGTGCTACGCAAACACGCCGGCTCAGCCGAGTTGTGAGTCCCTCAAGGGAAACGGCTACAACTTATAAAACTCGGGAGTTCTTTCTAACAGCCCGTATAACTGACCATCGCTGATAACAAAGCTTATAATTTTATAAAAATTATAACTTTGACTTTCGTCCTCTAAACTCTTTAGCATGTCCTAGTCTTACGGTGTAACCACTATGCTTAGGTTCCTTATGACCGACAACGAACGGATCACGATTTTCGATACAACATTGCGCGACGGCGAGCAATCGCCGGGCTGTTCCATGAACTTGGACGAGAAGGTACGGCTCGCCCGGCAACTCGAAGCGCTCGGCGTTGATGTGATCGAGGCAGGCTTTCCCATCGCTTCCGAAGGAGATTTTGCCGCGGTCAAAGCAGTGGCGGCCGTGTGCCGCTCTGTGACTGTAGCGGCGCTCTGTCGAACCACAGAGCAGGACATCGTACGCGCGGGCGAGGCACTCGAACAGGCTGCTCATCCCCGGATTCATACCTTTGTTGCGACTTCTGATATTCACCTTGAACACAAACTCCGAAAGACACGTGATGAAGTCTTAGAGATGGCCGGACGATCCGTGCGGCTCGCACGTTCATACGCCGATGAAGTCGAGTTCTCGGCTGAGGATGCGACGCGCAGCGATAGGGACTTTCTGTGTGAAGTGATTGCCGCAGCTGTCAGCGAGGGTGCGTCGATCATCAACATTCCTGATACCGTCGGCTACACGACTCCGGCCGAGTACGCAGAGTTGATCCGCACGGTGAACGAACGTATCAACGGTGACGCGGAAGGCACCCCGGTAGCCACGATCAGCGTGCATTGCCATAATGATCTGGGTCTCGCGGTTGCTAACAGTCTGGCGGCGGTCGAAGCAGGCGCGCGGCAAGTGGAATGCACCATCAACGGCATTGGCGAGCGAGCCGGTAACGCAGCGCTTGAAGAGATTATCATGACCATGCACGTACGCGCTGATCGTTTGCCTTATACAAATCGAGTGAGGACGGCGGAGATCGGGCCGACGAGCCGTCTGCTTTCAGAGATCATCGGTTGTGCTGTGCAACCAAACAAAGCAATTGTCGGACGCAATGCCTTTGCCCATGAAGCGGGAATTCACCAGCACGGCGTGATTAACAATCCGCTCTGCTACGAAATTATGACGCCGGAGTCGGTCGGCATGCCGGTTGACCGCATTGTGCTTGGCAAACACTCAGGTCGGCATGCGCTATCGAAACGCTACGCGGCGCTTGGCTATTCGCTCTCTACCATTGAACTGGATGCGGCGTATCATTGTTTCACGCGGCTGGCCGACCGCAAGAAGCGCATCTACGATCAGGATTTGCTCGCGCTGATTTCTGAGTGGGGACGGGAGCGTGACGGCACGCTGAACCATAATGCAAGTGAGCAACCCTGGAGCGACCTGCCTTCTTGCATCGAAGAAGAGCTTATCAGCCGTTATTGATTGCTCGCTGCGGTGTGAAACTCCCTAAGCCCAATCGCTTTCAGAGCGCTTTAATGATGATTAATTCTTCTCGCTGAACATTGTTTGATTTGGTGATTTGGAAATGAAGTTGAAGATCGCTGTGCTCCCAGGTGATGGGATCGGTTTAGAAGTAACGGCAGAAGCTGTCCGCGTGCTCAACACAGTCGCAGAGACCTATGACCATGAGTTTGAGTTTAAGGAATACTTGGTTGGCGGGCGGGCCATCAAAGAGTTTGGCACGCCGCTGCCGCGCGCGACTTTAGACGCGTGCTTGACAAGCAATGCAGTGCTTCTCGGCGCAGTCGGTGCTCCCGAATACGACTCGCTCATTCAGAGCGAGCGCCCCGAAGCGGGGCTGCTTACCTTACGCCGTGCGCTTGGCGCATACGCGAACTTGCGTCCTGTCATCTCTTACGAAAGTCTTGCTGATTGTTCGCCGCTGCGCGCAGAAGTGGTCAGCGGCGCAAGTATCTTGATTGTGCGCGAACTTTTAGGTGGTCTTTACTTCGGCGAGCCGCGTGGCATCAACCGAGGTGCTTCTTCTCAAGTTGCCTTTAACACAATGCGCTATACGGTTGAGGAGATCGAGCGTGTCGCCCGCGTAGCTTTTACAGCAGCGCTCGCACGTCGCCGTCGGGTAACGTCCGTTGATAAAGCAAACGTCCTTGAGACTTCGCAACTATGGCGCGAGACCGTGACGCGTGTCGCCCTCGATTACCCGGAAGTAACTTTAGATCACCTTTACGTTGACGCCTGCGCGATGCATCTTGTGATGAATCCGAGACGCTTCGACGTATTACTTACCGAGAACCTCTTCGGCGACATTCTTTCGGACGAAGCCGCTGTCATCACCGGCTCACTCGGAATGCTCGCTTCCGCCAGCATCGGCGGCGGAACCGATCTCTATGAGCCTGTCCACGGCTCCGCGCCGGACATAGCGGGACAAGGCATCGCTAATCCGCTCGGCGCAATTGCGTCGGCGGCGCTGCTGCTGCGCTACACGGCGCGGCTTGAGCAGGAAGCCCGCGACGTTGAAGAAGCGATGCGTCGTGTGCTCGATGCAGGTTACCGCACACGCGACCTTGATCGAGGTCACAGCGAATTAATCTCCGGCACAGCCGAGATAGGCACGCAAGTGCTCGAATCGCTCGCCGAAATTCTTGATATGCGTCACGCTTACCATGCAGTCTGAAAGCAGTTGTCAGATGCTGGATGTTAGATGTCAGTCATTGACTTGTAACTAACATCTGACATCCGACATCTAATATCTGTCTTATGCCACACCCCCGCACACTCTTCGAAAAGCTCTGGGACGATCACGTTGTTTGTGAACCGGCAGGCACGCCTGCGCTGCTCTACATAGATTTGCATCTGGTGCACGAAGTCACTTCGCCGCAGGCGTTTGATGGGTTGCGCGCGGCTGGTCGTGGAGTCAGGCGTCCTGATTTAACAGTGGCGACTGCTGACCACAACGTGCCGACCACGGATCGCAGTCTGCCGATCAGCGATGCCATTGCCGCCAAACAAATCGAGGCGCTACGGCGTAACTGTCGTGAGTTCGGCATCAAGTTCTACGACATACACTCGGCTGAACAAGGGATTGTTCACGTCATCGGCCCGGAGCTTGGGCTGACGCAGCCGGGGATGACCATCGTCTGCGGTGATAGCCACACCAGCACACACGGAGCGTTCGGCGCACTCGCGTTCGGCATCGGCACTTCGGAAGTCGAGCACGTGCTTGCCACACAATGTCTGCAGCAGATGAGGCCACGCACTATGCAAATTCGCGCACGCGGGAGTTTGCCAGCAGGCGTTGGAGCTAAGGATTTAGCACTTGGAATCATCGGGCAGATCGGAACCGATGGAGCCACGGGGCACGTCATTGAGTACGCCGGCGAAGCGGTGCAAACGCTTTCGATGGAAGGGCGCATGACGTTATGCAACATGAGCATCGAAGCGGGCGCGCGCGCCGGGATGATTGCGCCCGACGATGTGACCTTCGCTTATCTTAAGGGACGACGCTTTGCCCCGCACAACACAGACGACCACGCAGCATGGGATGAAGCCGTTGCCTACTGGCGCACACTCGCCGGCGACCGGGAAGCCAAGTTTGACCAAGTAGTAGAAATAGACGCCGGCGCGCTTGCTCCCTCGGTAACGTGGGGCACAAGCCCCGGTCAAGTGGTTCCCGTCACGGGTCATGTGCCCGATCCAGCGAAAGCTGCGACCGAAGCGGATCGGCGCGCTGCCGAGCAAGCTCTCAAGTATATGAATCTTGCTCCCGGCACACGCGTCGAAGACATCTCTATCAGCCGCGTCTTCATCGGTTCATGTACCAACGCGCGCATCGAAGATCTCCAAGCCGCGGCGCGCATAGTTAAAGGATACAAGATCAACCAAACGGTTCATGCGATGGTCGTGCCCGGTTCACAAGCGGTGAAACGCCAAGCCGAAGCCGAAGGGTTAGATCGCATCTTCCGTGACGCAGGGTTTGAGTGGCGCGAAGCGGGCTGCTCGATGTGTCTG
Source organism: Pyrinomonadaceae bacterium (assembly GCA_013812565.1). Lineage (GTDB taxonomy): Bacteria > Acidobacteriota > Blastocatellia > Pyrinomonadales > Pyrinomonadaceae > JACCTF01. Next base: position 6,589 of record JACCTF010000927.1, read on the forward strand.
GGGATGAATCCAGACATACTCCAGCCCGGTGAGCGGTGTGCTTCGACCAGTAATCGCAACTTCGAAGGCCGCCAAGGGCGCGGCGGGCGCACGCATCTCGTCAGCCCGATGATGGCCGCCGCCGCTGCCATCGCCGGACATTTCATAGACATACGCGACTGGGACTACAGATAGTTCAAGGTTCAAGGTCAGATGTGCTGTTCGACCTTGAACCTTGAACCTTGAACCTTGAACCTTCAACATGAAAGCATTCCGCACACACACCGGCCTTGTTGCGCCGCTCGATCAATCCAATATCGATACTGACCAGATCATCCCGAAACAGTTTCTCAAACGCATCGAGCGCACGGGCTTCGGCGAGTTTCTGTTTTATGATTGGCGACGCGGTGCGGATGATAAACCCGATCGGGATTTTGTGTTGAACCAGCCCCGTTATAAAAGGGCCAGTGTTCTCGTCACAGGACGCAATTTCGGTTGCGGTTCGTCGCGCGAGCACGCGCCGTGGGCGCTCGCTGATTATGGTTTCTGCGCCATCATCGCCGCATCGTTCGCTGACATATTTGCAAACAATTGCATTAAGAACGGCATTGTCCCGGTCGTGCTGCCGGAAGCCGAAGTGCAGGAGCTAATCAAGCGAGCAAAGGAATTGCCCGGCTATAGCGTGACAGTCGATCTGGAGAGTCGCACGGTAAAGGATGATGGGGGTTTCTCAGCTTCATTCCCGTTTGACGACTTTCATCGCTACTGTTTACTGGAAGGGCTTGACGACATCGCTCTCTCGCTGCAACAAGAAGCGGCGATCACGGCCTATGAATCACGTCGCCCGCAGTGGCGCATGACGCATCAAGCAAGTTTTCAGAAGTGACGAGTGACAAGATGAAGATAAAAGATCAGTGTCTGCTGATGATGGTACTGACATATCAAAGTCCAATGTCCTGGCTTTCGACCTTAGACTTTGGAATTACTGGCTTGTCTCTCGTCACATGTCATGTCAATAATAGCTACCATGACCGTGGAGCAGATTGAAGCGCGTAAACTGGCGACGCTTTTGGAAGTCGGGCAGACACTCTCCAGCACACGTGATGTAAAAAGCGCGCTAGATCGTGTGCTGGAAACGCTCGGACAGCATCACGGCATGATGCGCGGCGTTGTCATGCTCCTTGAACTGGATACGCAGGAACTACGCATTAAATCTTTTCACGGCTTGAGCGAAACGGCGGCGCGACAGATAAGCTACCGTCTTGGCGAAGGCATCACGGGCCGCGTTGCACAGAGCGGCAAGCCAATCGTGGTGCCGCAGATCAGCCATGAACCGATGTTTCTGGATCGTCTCGGCGCGCGCACGCAGAAGACCGGCCCGCGTGTCGAACAAAGTTTCATCTGCGTTCCCATCCTCATCAACCGTAAACCCATCGGCGTGCTCGGCGTTAATATCCGCTACAAGCACGATCACAACTTCGACGAAGCGATTAAGTTTCTCTCAATCGTCGCCTCAATGATTGCGCAAGCTCTCAAAGTCGAACACTTAATCGAAGCCGACAAACAGCGTTTGCTCGATGAGAACATCCATCTCAAACAAGAGCTGAAAGAGCGCTACGACTTCAGCCACATCATCGGCAATTCAAGTTCGCTGCGCCAAGTCTACGAGCAGATTACGCAGGTGGCTCGCACGAACACCACTGTTCTGTTGCGCGGCGAATCGGGTACGGGCAAAGAGCTGATCGCGCATGCGATTCACTACAACTCTCTGCGCGCGGCGAAACCGTTCATCAAGGTGAGTTGCGCCGCACTGCCGGAAACGCTCATCGAATCTGAACTATTCGGCTATGAGAAGGGAGCCTTTACCGGCGCGCAGGGACGTAAGAAAGGGCGTTTTGAATTGGCCGCCAGTGGCACGCTCTTTTTGGATGAGATCGGCGACTTGAACATTGCCACCCAAGTTAAACTATTGCGCGTTCTTCAGGAACGCGAGTTCGAGCGGCTCGGCGGCACCGAGACGATCAAGATAAATGTCCGGCTCATCGCTGCCACCAACAAAGATTTGGAGCGCGCCATCACGGACAACGAGTTTCGCGAAGAGCTCTATTACCGCCTTAATGTCTTCACGATTTTCGTGCCGCCGCTCAGGGAACGTAAGTCGGATGTCCTCTTGCTCGCCGACCACTTTCTTGAGAAGTATGCACGCGAACACAACAAGCGCATCAAGCGCATCTCAACTCCGGCAATCGATATGCTCGCCAGTTATCACTGGCCCGGCAACGTCCGCGAGCTGGAGAACACGATTGAGCGCGCCGTGCTGGTGTGCGAAACAAATGTCATTCACGGTCATCACCTGCCGCCGACTCTGCAAACCGCCGAAGGCTCCGACACCGTCACACGCCTTTCGCTGGCAACGGCAATCGAAGCCTACGAACGCGACATCATTCAAGACGCCTTGAAGACAACGCGCGGCAATCGCAAGAAAGCCGCTAAGCTGCTTGACACAACCGAGCGCATCATCGGTTATAAAGTTAAGAAGTATGACATCGACAGCGATCGCTTCCGCTTGTAAGTTGCACGCGATTTAGTTTGGCTTCCATTACCACAACGCTCGTTTTCAATTTCAGACAAACGAAGTATGTTCCGAACCCCCAAGCCACGAATAAGCCACGAACTTGAGCGCCTCTTAATTGAGTGAAAGGTCTATTGGTCTTCACCACACAGGCACCGCAGGACACGGAGGGGGCACAGAGAGTTGAACAAAGCCTGTACCCCTGTGCTTGCTCTGTGGTCTCTATGTCTCTGTGGTGAACTCTTACTCGCCATACACTCACCTAATGCAACTTCCCTTGCCTACAATTATGTTTCAAACAAACCCTATATTGACAAAATCGTAGTCTCAGGCAAAGCCCTTCCCGTCGCTTGAACCGTCTCGAACCGTTCCCTAACCTGCCTACTCTCAACAACATAGATGCTCTCGTCGATGCTCGACAGAAGTTTGGCTGAGTGTTTGCATTTAAGCTCAGCGCGAACCTTGCACAATTCTTAGGAGGAAGTACATTGCCAACGATTCGAGATATTGCCGAGCTTGCTGGGGTGTCCACGGCCACCGTTTCTCACGTCATCAACAACACGCGCGTGATCACACCCGAGACACGCGCGCGGGTCGAAAGAGTAATCGCCGAGGCGAAGTTTGTTCCCAACCCGATGGGGCGGTTGCTGGCTCAACAACGGAGCGGTGCGCACGTCTCTACACCATCCAGTGTTTCCACTACCTTTAGCTTCAAGCATTCTAGTAGTGTGGCTCACAAGGCTTCGAACAAACCGGGCGATACGAAGACCGCTGCAAATCCATATTCGCCCTCCGTCTCGTCTGTGTCGTCTGACACAGTGCTCAACAAACCATTCGAGACTTCTTCAACCTCTGAGGTTGGAAGCCCTACCACGACGCGCACGCTCCTGAAGATGATACGTGCTGCCCAACCCGTGTCGCGAGCTGAATTGGCTCGCCGTCTGGGAGTCAACCGAAGCACTGTGACGGAGATCGTCCGCCCGTTGCTTGAGGCAGGCGCGTTGCGCGAAGGTGTTCCTGATACGGCGGAGAGTCGCATCGGTCGCCCGCCCGTCGGCCTCTCGCTCGCGAGCGAGCAGGCTTACTTTATCGGCGTTAACATCGGCGTCCGCCAGAGCCAGGTCGGACTGGCCCAAACCGATAGCCGAGTGCTCGGTGAAGAATGCTTTGACACTCCGACTGAACCGACCGAGGCGCTGGCGCTCATCCGTTCCAGCATTATTCAACTGCGCACTCGCTTGCCAAGACGTGTTCCGGTGTTCATCGGCGTGAGCGTACCTGGGCCGGTGGATGCCGAACGAGCGCGTCTATTGTATGCGCCGCATTTAGGCTGGCGCGATACGGATGTCGCAGGCGCGTTGAGTCAAACTGCGGTGGACGGCTCCGTCCAATCTGGTATGAAGACCCTTGATAGCAGTGACCCGGCAGTGGTAGTTGAGAATGATGCGACGGCCGCAGCCGTATATGAGGCGCGCCGAAGGCTTCGCGAATCAACTGATAGTGGCTGGAACGACTTTGTCCTGGTGCGCGCCGGAACCGGCATCGGTGTGGGGTTAGTACGCGGCGGTGAGGTATATCGCGGCACGGGCGCCGGCGGCGGCCTCGCCGGCGAGTTCGGGCACATGACGATTGTCGCTGGAGGCAAACCATGCGCGTGCGGTAATCGCGGCTGCTGGGAGCGATACGCGTCAGCAACAAGCGCAGCAGCACTATATACAGGGGATCGACAAACGATTGGCAGCTTTAGCAGTGTGCCAAGCTTTGTGGAGGTTGTTGCGCGGGCCGAAGCCGGTGAGCGGCGGGCACAAGCGACGCTTGAGGGCGTGGGCGAATATCTTGGCATCGGCATCGCAAACGTTATTAGTGGACTC
>JACCTF010000946.1 GCA_013812565.1 Pyrinomonadaceae bacterium
ACAAGCTGATATGACCACCAGTTCCGCACGCAAATTAAGGTTCATCATTTCGCGAACCTCTAAACGTCCATCGCCGTCAGTGTCGCCGGGCGACTTCGACAACTCCACGTATGAGTTCATCGGATTGCGATTGTCGAGGATGCCTTCCGTTGCGAGATGGATCACGTTGTATTCTCCCGCATCCGACTTGAACAGCTTCTCGCTGGCTTGCTCTTTCAGGTATACAGCACTGTTGTTCGCGCCATAGAACCGCCGCAGGGCTAGAATCTCTTTCTCCTTGGAGGTAGGGCTGACGGTCAATTTTCTATTGGGTGACGGCACTAACTGTTTCTTTCCATCACCAGATATTGGATCACCGAAGGCTAGCAGCGTTGGGGTAGCTGCCCCGCCTTTAACTTTAGCTACCGGATTGTTGCTCTTATCTAATTGAAACTTCGATGTTTTGCTTTTCATCTCATGCAGCACACTCAGCGAAGGAGCATAGAAGACTGCATGATCCTCTATTACGTAGCGCCGCTCCGCTGATCGTAAAGCCTGGAACGGCACGTTCCATAATATGCCGTCCGGCACGATGCCGAGGGTTGTGCGCCCTTGTAGCTGATGTTTCGCTGGTCCTAGTAGTAAGTCGTAGAGTTGCCGTGAAAGTGTGAAAAAGTCAGTATCCTGACTGGCAAGCATGTTCCGGAATTTGTTAGAAAGCGTGCTCAACTCCTCTGGTGTCGTCTTGAGTTGGTAAAGGTTTAGGTCAACACTAGCACTACCATTTACGTCAGAGTCCTTATCCCTGGTTAGCACAAACAAGTAAGCCTTATCGTTCGTTGTAACGTACTCAAGCAGCGCCGTCTTCGCATTTGGTAGCAGCGTGTCTACTTCTTCAAACTTGATGGATTGTGTCTGCCTGCCCTCGATCCTCCGTTGTTCCACCACATTCATCGTCGCCCCGGCATTCACTCTTCCGTGACGAAGGACATCGAGTAAGACTCGTCCTTTAGCCTGCTCCGCAAAGTAAAGCGCTTCCGCCCAGCTTTTTGGCTTATTCTGCTCTATGAGGAGTTGGATCATCGCATGGTATGGCCCTACCTTGCTCTCGAAAAAGACCTGTCGTGCTAGTTCTCTACCCGCGACTTGAGTCCGTATCTGCTCAATCTGGCCGATAGCTTGAGACAAATTTTCAGAGGCGCGTCTGTAATCTTTCTGCGCGAGGTAAGCTTTCCCTTTAATGGTGCGCGCGAGGTACGAGATCTCCGGCATGCTTTGATCAGCGAGGACAGCGGCACGATCAGCAAATTCAATGGCTTGCGGATAGCTTCCTTGCGAAACGTAAAGTTTGGCAATTTCCCACAGTAGTATCGCCTTGCGTGGCTTGTTACCTATTTGTTCGGCCTTCTGTAAGCTTTTGTTCAACCAATCTAACGCCAGTTCATACTTGCCTTGTGCTGCAAATACAGACCCCAACCCTTCTTGTGAAACAAGAACCCATTCTCGCAAATTAAGTGCTTCAGCTCCTTCTAAACTTTCCAGATAGGCTTTTCGTGCAAGTTCATACTTGTTCTGCATCAAATTTGAAGCAGCTATGTTAACAAGATTCTTAACAGCACCTACTCGGTCGTTCATCTCTATGGCAAGTTGCTTGCTTTGATCGAAGTGATCAGCCGCTTTCTCGTATTCACCCTGATCGGTGTACAAAATTCCCAAGTTAGTGAGTATCCTTCGCTTCCTCCTCCTTTGATTCAGTGGTTTCACCGCTTCAAGAGCGAGATTGTAATGGTGCAACGCCTGCCTGTAGTTGCTGGTCAGTAAAAATACGTTACCCATTTCCGTAAGAGTGTCTGCGAAGTAAAACTTCTGGCCCAGCTTCGAAAATGATTCATGACTCTTCCGCAAGTTGCTTAATGCCGATTGGTATTCTCCTTCCTTCACCTGAACGCTCCCAATGGTTAACAGTCCAAGCGCAATACCGGATTCGTCTTTTAAGTTTGCGGCGAGGCGGAGACTTTGCTGCGCGTGATCGTTTGCTTTCACATAGTCGCCCATCTCTCTGTAGGCAATAGCGGTATCATTCAGAAGAT
>JACCTF010000948.1 GCA_013812565.1 Pyrinomonadaceae bacterium
AAATTCGTCAGTTTTCTGCGAAGAAGGAACTATGGTTAAGTTGAGAACCAGAATGGAAATTAAAGAGATCACGCCTAACTACCACCAACCTGCCGTGTCTATCGTGTCCAATCGCTGTAACTCTCTACGAGGATCTGCCGGCACTGCTCCAACACGTCTTCGGAAAATGATTCATACGGCGAAAGAAGGCGGAGCGGCATTGGCACGCCGCCGAGGCGCACCCACATCTTGTCATAAGCCCCATCCATTCTGTTCGTTCCCTGAATGGGGCGTTGGATCTCTGCGATGGCGGCAAGATATTCGGCTTGAAGCAGGAAAAGCTTCTCAATTTGCCGGGCGCGTCCAGCTTCAAAGAATTGTTTAGTCTTGGATGGAAGCATCGGTCCAAAGGAACTGAGGAGCGAGCATTCACCGAACAAGCAGCCGGTCGGAAACATTGCTTCACCGAAGAAATGCTGAAGCTTAGGAACCGTCCTCATCAACTCAGCAGTACCCGCCACGGTTGTGCCGGTGTTCTTTGTAGCCACCAGGTTGGGAATCTCATCGGCGATCCTGCGATACTCTGCGGCGGGGATCAGGCGGCGGCTGCGAAGTAAGTTGTAATGCAGAAACTTACTGTCGGGAAAGGCGCCGCAAACATCGCGGAAGAATCGCATCGTTTCCGTCTCGTCCAACACGCCCCAGGACGGAAGCGAAATCTGAAAATGACGGAAGCCCGCCCCGTGGGCGATTGCCAGCCGCTCGATAACATTCGCCGTCGACTGGCCGATGACTCCCACCATCGGAGTGATCCCGTCCTCAGATGTTTCCTCCCGGAACACTTTGACGATAGAGTCGAACCGGCTTGTATCAACAGCGTGGCCCTCGCCGGCGGTGCCGAAGATGTACAGATCACGGAAACCCAGCAAGACAAAATGTCTGATTTCCTGTCGGAATATGCTCTCGTCAAGTTTTTCCTGTTCGTCCCAGGGGATTTCACAACTGACAAGAATTGTTTGATGATGGCGCAATATCTGTGTCTCTTAGACCGCGGTGATGGGCAAGCCAATGTGCAGGCGAACGCATTCCTCCGCTGTATGACTGCTTGAGCCTTCTAAAAATTCGATATACAAACTATGCAGTTGATGAAGAAGCTTGCCGGATAAATCCGGGCGGTTCATACGGAATGCAGTTCCGTACATATAGCTCGGAATCATGATCCGCTTCAGGCTCGCTACCAGCCATGAATTCCCGGAGAGTTCCCAAATAGCGCTGTGAAACTCAATTTCGCAGAGCCAACGACCATAATGGTCTCCGTCTTCGAACGATTTGCTCAGATTATCCCTGAGTGTCCTGAGCCGCGCGAGTTCTTGAGGTGTCACATTCCCGCGCGCTCCCAATAACGCAAGCGATTCCAGCGGGATTCTCACTTGTTCGATTTTTGTGAGGTCCTGAGCCGTAAAGTTCAGAACGGAGAAACCACGATTCTGTGTATGGTTAAGCAGACCCTCCGCAGCCAGTATAAACATCGCTTCCCGCACCGGCCCACGGCTGATATGGAATTCTGATGCGATTGCCACCTCAGATAAGCTCTCTCCAGGTTGGAAACGGCCCTCCAGTAAAGTTCGACGCAACGCATCAGCAACGGTCTCTCGAATCGCGCTCGGTCTGAACTTCTCGACGCCTAAAACTAACATGAAGGGAAATTATCACTATGGGATTTTACTGTCAACTGTTGAATGTTAACATTTAACAGTTGACACATGAGGGGTCCTCTTATAAATTCCTAATAATTATAAGGAGCAAAATTGCCCGCCATGCATTTGAGAAGCATTACCTCAAACCTATTTCTTTGCATATGGATCGCAGTGTCTCTGGTGTTTCTAGCACCATCGTTGAGCGCGCAAGATTATACAATTCTGGTCGGGCGGGAAGTGCCTGCCGCACGTGTCGATGCGGTCACGGGGGGAGGACATTTTCCGGTAATGATCCGCCTCGATTCCGGAGATTTAGTTGCGGCTGTACGGGGCGGCGGAACCCACGTGGGAATCAAAGGCCGGCTCGACTGGATTCGCTCGAAGGATAAC
>JACCTF010001009.1 GCA_013812565.1 Pyrinomonadaceae bacterium
CGAGCGCGATGCCGTGCCGCGTTTGGTCCCAGTCGCTCGCGTCGGCGATGAGGCGCATTGAAACGCCGGCCCCGACGTTCACCGTCGGAAAGGTAGAACCGCTGCCGTTCTGCCCGAACGGTTTGACAACGAAGTGACGGCCGACAAGCGGCGCGCTTGCGAGCGGATGCGGAAAACGCACCTGCGCGCTTTGCCCCCATACGTGCTTCGCTTCATCAGCACCCAGTCTTTTCGCAATCGCTTCGCGCGCATCCACGGCACAGGCGCGAAGCAACTCTTGGTAACTGCGAAATTCACCGGGAAGCCACTCAGCGGGCTGCTCTGTGAGCACGCGATCAAGAAACGTCCCCATATTGGCCCAGGCGTAATCCTTCGCTCGGTCGGCGCCGAGCGCATGATTCACAATGCGCCGACCGAAGGCCGCACGCATCTCCGTCGCCAGCAACGCGGCACGCGATTCCGCGTTCATGCGTCCATCCCAACTTTCAATCAACTGTAGCGTCTCATGCCACTTGGCATCGTCCTCAACTTTGCTGCCCGTGTTGCTCGCTGTCGCGCTTCGTCCGATCTTTACCGCCTCGCGGGCAAACAGCACCGCGGCGGGAGATTGAACGTCGGCTTGAATACGGCGAAAGTCGTCCGATGAAAGTTTCGGCTTCGCCGTAAGAAGATCGTAGATGCGCCGGGCGCGATAGGGTGCCGCCCATTCGTGCGTCAGGTGATAGGGGTAACTGCGACCGACGATCCGACTGTTAGCCGTGACGATGATGCCGGATGGCGGATCGTAAACATGCGGCAAACTCTCGAAGGGAATGAAACCAATCCACTCGCCCGCATCCGTCGCACCATCATAGGGAAGACTTCCATCGCCGGTTCGACGGATGGGTATAAGCCCCGCGCCGTAGTAGCCGATGTGGCCGTCGACATCCGCGTAAACAAAGTTTTGAGTGGGTCCCGTGTAGTTGCGAAGCGCGGCCCTAAACTCGCGCCAGTTGCGGGCCCGGTTCACAGCATAAAACGGTTCAGACGCGATCCGCCCAACATCAAGCGCCGTCCAGCGCAGGGCATACTGAGCTGCGCCCCGCCCGAGAACTACAGGGCCATGACGTGTCACCACAACTTCATGAGCTACCGTCTCGGTCGTCTTATCGGTAAAGTTTTTGCGAACCTTGATCTCCTCGCGGCGCACCTCTGCGTCGCGCCAGCCTGCCGGTGTCATGTAGCGGCGTGGATTGTTCGGATCAAATCGTTCGCTATAGAGGTCTTGCACATCAGGCCCAAGATTGGTGACGCCCCACGCGATGCGCTCATTGTGTCCGATGATGATGCCGGGCAGCCCCGGAGCGGTAACGCCGGCGACGCGCACGCCGGGCGCGCTTAAGTTAGTCATGTGCCAGATGGAGGGCGCAGACGGAGCCAGGTGCGGATCATCGGCCAGCAGCGGCTTGCCGGTCATGGTGCGCTTGCCGCTGACCACCCAGTTGTTGCTTGCCGCCGCGTCTTCCATGTATAGCCCGACGCGACGAAGCGAGCGCTCGGTCGTCTCCATAAACGACGACGCCTCACTTAACATTAAGGGCATAGAGGTTGTCATTGCCGCCGTTTGTGCAAGCAGCAGACGGGTTGCGGGAACGGAAAATGAAGCGCGCTTTTTAGTTTCGTCGCTGCCGAGAACTATCACATCGAGCGGTGAGGTGCGTGGCAGCAGTGCAGCGCGCTTTGCCGCCGGGAGATCGGCGAGCGCCAGGCGCAGCAAATCGCGCGACCATGTGGTGGAGAGAGTCTCGGCAAACAGTAGACTGCCGGTCAATGAATCCGCCACGGTCCACGAACGCGGACGGTAGCCGAGAATGCGAAACTCTCTGGGCAACGTCTTCTCATCCAGCGAATCGATGAACGCATTAACTCCGCGCGCGTAGGCTTCAAAGGTTGAGCGCGTCTGCGGCGTCAACTGCGCGGCGGCCTGTTCCGTCAAGCGAGCATAACCGAGGGTGCGCCGCCGCTTATCTTCATTAAGCGCGACTTTACCGAAGATCTCTGAGAGTTCGCCGCGGGCGGTGCGCCGCAACAAATCCATCTGCCACAAGCGGTCACTAGCCGTCGCATACCCTTGTGCGAAGTAGAGGTCTGCGTCGTTCGTGGCTTCGATATAAGGAATGCCGCGCTCGTCGCGCCGGATCGTCACGGGTTGGCCTAATCCTGCCAAGCGAAGCGTCATGGGTGAAGCCTCGGTAGCAGCTTGCTGCTGTGCCGACGCGAAGGGAAGAAAGCATTCAGTCGAACCTAGAAGGAGCAACAAGACAAGGCAGGCAATGGATTTGTTCATCAGATAAACCTTCTAAAAGAAGAATGAAGAAAGCAACGGGTAAGGCAAGCTTATAGAGTTCAAGAGAAAGAAGTGAAGGATACCGGGTCGGAGTACCGATTGTAGTTAGGTTCACTTCCGTCAAGCACAACTCGCCTGAAGGCAACGCTCATAACATCCATCTCCTTGAAAACTGTAGAAAATGAGCACGCTTTATTCGTAACTTTATCTTTTTAGCGACGCGAAGCATCTTCAGTGAGCTTTGACTTTAGTGCTATGCCTTGCGGAGTTCCTCGGCTTTGTGGGCCGCGTGCTTGCCTTCGTCTGTTTCCACAATGTAGCGCGGGTCATCCTTCGAAGCTTTAAACTCAAAGCTCTTTATTTTGCCACTGGATGTTGCCACCTTCGCCACGCGGCCGACGCTTGCGCCGCTGCTACTGTCCCACTTAACACGATCCCCAACCTTAAACCGCTGCTCGGTCTTGCCGGACGATTTACTCGCTGACTTGCTCGCGCGCTTTTTGGCTGCCGTCTTTGCGACAGACTTTTTCGCCGTCTTCTTCTCTGCCATCATCTGCCCTCCTCATTATTTCTTCACGATGAGAGAGCATGATAAATGCCCTTGTCAGTTGATTGACTTGCGTATGATTTTTCTTTGTTCTTATTCATCCAAGCGGTAACTGCATGGATGAACAATGACGCCGCGCATCATCATCGCTGACCCGGAGCGAAAGCTTTGTGCTGACGGAGTTACAAGGTTCGTTAAAGTAGCGGTTCATCGCTGCCGATAAAGAAGCTGTGGGGCTTTGCTATCTAATGAATGCACACATCCGAGCGTAGTAATGAATGCTGCTTTATGAAAACACGCTCGGTAAACGGCCCCAGAGAGTTTACTGGGAACCCCGGGTTAACAGCATTCACCATTCTCCTTAACAACATTTAGCAATGAGCGGTACGCCATATGTACGGGCTAGAAACCATCAACCTTAAAGAACCAGACCTGCTTGATCGTTTGTTGAAGAATAAAATTACGGAGAATGCCTACCGAGAAATTCAAAACTGCATTGCTACCACGCCGATTTTGGCGATCACTCCTCAATCCATCCTTAAACATTTAGCTGGCTATGGCATTACCCTAGACGAAGCCAAGCCACATCTAATGCCGCTTGTTGCGCGAATACTTCGATATTTCGTTGTTGATAGAGAACTAAGGGTTAAAGAAGCTCAGGAGATTCAGCATCTTCAGGCGCTCTTCAATTTTACAGACCAAGAGGTGAAGCAGCTTCAATCAAACATTCTGCTGTCTAAAGATGACGGTGCAGCAAAAGCCTCTCTGCTCAGCAAGCAAATGGCGGCGACCGTTGAGGCGATACTGGAGTTTGATGACAAGCCAACTTCCATCAATCATTCGAGCGCCGAAGTAGCACGACGGTTCTACAAACAAAGAATTTATCAAACATACTCAACCGCTGCGGCACAAGAACCAGAGGTTACAGATAAACGAGAGCAAGCATTCAACAAATGGGAGACACCATCCGAGAAGCAAACTCCGCATCAAGTGCTTGGAATAGATGAGGGTGCAACCATCGAGCAAACCAAAACGGCTTATCGCGAGAAAGCGGCCCTTTACCATCCCGATAAAGCAAGCCACTTAGCACCAGAGTTTCAGGCAATGGCAGAACAGAGGATGAAAGGGATCAATGCCGCTTATCAATCTCTGAGAGCTTCTTTCATAAACTCTCCTGATGCGCGAGCCGATCAAAACTTGCACGAAAACTATCAATCATCGACTGCTTATTCAAACAGCGAGGCGCTGCCTGCACACAATACTTTATTTGCAAAAGTGTGGAAGTGGCTCGGCTCGAAATAAATTTCATCAAAGATGAATAAGAACGAGTTACACACCGGAAGGCAGCCAGGAGTTTCGACAGGCCTCGGATGAAATATAAACTCTCCACCCAATGACATCCCATCTCCGCGATGCGGAAGCCATCCGTCGTCTCTTCCATGATGCCAAGACGTTAATGGATGACACATCGTCACCAGCCATTCTACAAAGATTTCGGTTCAATTGATTTCTTACAAAGAGTCACACAATAGGTAAACAAAGTGAACGCTTTTCGGTAAGCATTTTGTACAAGCCCCTGCGGGTAATAGCGCAACAACACGAACGCGTCTTGCATCGTTTGCTGCCACCCGCGGCGCGCCCGCACCCGCGTTCGCACCTTTTCAACTAACTGCTCGCCGTAGAACTCCCGAATAACTTTCACGCCTTCATCGAGTGCCTGTTTAAGCCGGTTGCTCCTTTTAACATAGTTGCGTTGTGAGCGCAGCACGGTCAGTGCAGTTTTCAACATCACCGCGGAGTTGTGTGACATGCTCGCACCATGCCGGCGGTACTCGGCGACAACCTCGCCATGACACGTGATCGGAAACCGTCTGGCAATGCGCAGATATAAATCGTAGTCCTCACACGCACCCAGAGAAGCATCGAAACCGTTAACCGGTTCGAGAAACGCCCGCCGGTACATTACCGCCCCGTGCATCCCGATAAAATTCCGACGTAAGAGCTCAAGGTAATGATCTCTCTCTAAACATCGACTTCGTTCAGTCGATAGGTGCAATCCGTCAACTGTTATGTGCCTATAGGAACCGTAAATAAAGGCGCATTCGGGTCGGGCGGTAAGGCCCGAGACGCCTGCCGCGAGCGCGCCCGGCAGCAGTCGGTCGTCCGCATCCAAGAAAACTAAGAAATCGCCCGCACTTCCGCGTATACCGGTGTTGCGCGCCCCCGCCAAACCCTGATTCTCTTGTCGTATACAGCGCACGTGCGTGTACCGGGCGGCAACTTCGGCGGTGTTATCGGAAGATCCGTCATCAACCACAATAAGCTCGACATGACAATAGGCTTGCCGCCGCACACTTTCGATGGCCTCAACCAGAAAGTGCGCTTGGTTGTAGCAGGGGATGATTACAGATACCAGTTGCGGCTTGCGAACAGTCATACCTTCAGCCATCATGTTGAGCAACGGCACGACGAACTTCGGTCGCGACGACATAAGGAGCTTTAGCTGCCTGAAGTACGGCCCTTACTTCCCGGGAGAGAAAAGATGCTGCAAAACTTACGCAAAATCTTTTCCGAAGTCTACACCTCACGCGAACACAAAGACAGAAATGTTCAGCCCAGCGCCAACCAACGGAGCAGGCCAGCAAGCTTTTCTCCATCCCAATCCCCCTCCATCGAGGTAGTAC
>JACCTF010001024.1 GCA_013812565.1 Pyrinomonadaceae bacterium
TGTCAACATCCCCGAACCGACCGTGCGCTCCGACGGCACGATATTCTTTCCACCGAACGCGCCGCGACCGAATACGGCTTTCTCGACGATTGAACTCAAGCGTAGCGACGGCAACTCGTGGTACAACGCCGGTATCTTCGAGTTAAGAAAACGCTGGACCGATCGTCTCAATTTTCAAGCGTCCTATACCTTTTCGCGTAACATCGACACGACGCAGGCTTCAACCTTCTTCTCAGATGCGACGAACGGAACGACCTCGGCTTTTCCTGAGTTTCCGGGTCTCAACTATAACAAAGGCTTGGCGGACTATCATGCCAAGCACAACCTGGTTCTCAACTTCACTTGGGAGTTACCGTTTGCGAAGAATCTCAGCGGAGCGGCGGGCAAGCTTTTAGACGGCTGGCAGTTAGCGGGGATCGCTCAACTGCGCAGCGGAAACCCTCTGACTCTGTTCGTCAATCGAAACCGTTCTCGTTCGCAGTGGTCGCCTTCGCTTGGGCCGGGACTGGGCCAGGACCGTCCGAGCATTGCGCCAGGGCGGACGCACGAGGATGCAATCATCGGCCGCCCTGATCAGTATTTCGATCCGACGGCGTTTGTGCTCCAGCCCGCCGGGACTTTAGGCAACCTCGGTCGCGGCGCATTGATTGGACCGAACCTCAGAACATTTGATCTCGCCCTGATCAAGAGCACTCGCTGGGCCAGACTAGGCGAGAACACCAGCATTCAGTTTCGCGCCGAAGCTTTCAATATTTTCAACCGCGCGAACTTCGCTCCGCCCGGCCTTCAAGCTTTCTCTGGAGCCGCGGACAACGAACAACCACTCTCATCGCTCGGCCGCATACGCTCGACCGTGACATCATCCCGGCAGATTCAGTTCGGATTGCGGATTCTGTTTTAGCGTATGTCAACCTCAAGGCGTGGCGTTCGGCTCTTTTTCAGCGACGGTTGCGGCCCACCACGGCCCGGCAGTCTCATCGCTGACGGCGGCCCAGTACCATGATGTCTGACAACTCTGCGTCTTTGATCGAGCCGCGAACCGCATAGAGATTTGGTCGGGGCTGTTCTGCTCGCAATTTCTCGTGTTGCGTGTGCAGTAAATTGTTGGACTCAACCCAAACAGCAGGAGCAACGCTGTCAGAAATACTGAAGTTTCGCTGCACCTGCGCGCGCCTCTTGCTGCGCGACTGACTCGTTCTTAAAAAGAAGCGTCCACTCGATATAGCCGACACTCGCATCAGCATCTATCGATCCATCAATGCGCGAACCTGCGAGCGGGAGGTTTTTTACTTTGCCCGCGATGATTGTCCCGCCCTGATCCGGGTCGAAGTCGAAACTCTCTTGCGGCTCCCATCTTCCCTTCAATCTTCTCGGCGGAACCGAAGTGTTGAATGTTTCGCCTGTATGGCAAGATATTTTTTGGTAAGGCTTACTTTTTACTCTGCCCTTAACGCCGGGAGCAGCGGCGAGCGCAGAGCTGCGGCGGTTGCAAGTAGCGATGCGGTGAGTCCTGTCACAAGAACCGCGAAGAGGAGCAGGGCCAGTGAGAAGGTTGGGAGATGTCCGCCCCGTGAAGCAACAGTCGGAGCGATTGCCAGTAGCGCACAAGCTGTGCCGGTTAGAAGCCCGAAGAAAAGAAGCATCAAGGTTTCCGCAATAATCATGATGGCGAAGTGCATTCGTTTGTAACCGACCGCGCGCAGCAGGGCCAGCTCTCGCCGCCGCTCCAAGACGTTGCGCAACAGTACGGTTGCGAGTCCCAGTGTGCCGAGCACCAATCCCAGCCCACCCAAACTTTGGAAAGTTGAAAGATAGGTGTTCTCAACGCGATGAAAGTTGGCGAGGCGCTCGGTCGTCCGTCTCACGTCAAAGCCGAAGTCCGATAGCTGATCTTCCAAACCGGCAGCCACTTCCGCTTGCTTTGCAGACTCCGGAACATCAAGGAGAAAGAAGCGATAGCCTTGCTGGTCAGGGAATAGACGCAGAAAGTTTCTCTCCGACATCAAGAGTTCTCCCTGGAGTATGCTGTCGGCGAGCGCACCCACCAGACGCATGCGGATCGGGTCAGCGCCGCTTTCGTTCATAACAAATTGGTCTCCCAGCTTGAGGTGGAGAACATAAGTCATTGAATTAGCGTCAGCGATGACAGGCACCGCACCATCCGTTGTTTCTTTATTCAGCAGCAACCACGGGTTTGCTTTTTCTTCCTCGGTCTCTGCCAGGGAACTTTGAAAAGCGAATCGGTTGCTTGCAACGAAATCACCAGTCGGCGCGAGGATTCTTGGACTCAGCGGTTGGTAGAGGTTGAGACAACTCGCATCATCGCCGGGGCGAAGTCGGAACCGTGTGAAAGTCAAACTTGCAAGTGCAGAGTCTTGCTGCCAAACCAGGTTCAAAGCTTCCCGGCCATCAGCGGTGTTGGGATCATGAAACAGCGGAAGAAGTGACTCGGCGAGCAATGGAAACCCTCCGTTGCCGGACTTCCTGTCAAAGGAAGTTTCCCGCGTGTCGCGCCTGAAAGCATCGACCGCCACGATGACAAAAGTCGCCGATGCGATCAGGGCAATCGACAGCACGCTTCGTCCCGGACGATATGTGCTGTTGCGAAACCCCAAACGTGAGATGGCCCACCACCCCCTGCCGCGTAGAAGCTTTCGCTTGTCCCGACGAAGCCACGCCAACTGAAAGCAGAGCAACCCAATGAGCAGCAGCGTCCCGGCACCGAAGAATCCTGCCACCGGACTAATCCATCTCAGCCATGCACCGAGCAGCAGAACAAATGCTAGTAGACAAAGAACAGTAGGCAATAGGTAGTAGGCAGTAGGCAGAGAAAAGCTGAACAGTCGAGCTATGGTTTGTCGTCTTTCGCCCACTGCTTTGTGCCCACTGCCCACTCCCCCGGCCAGCAAGCTGCGCGGTGAAATCGGCATGAGACCTCTTAACGTCCACACGATGCACAGCAGCGCGGCTAAAACTCCGCCGACAGCGCCGAGGATCAAAGAGGTGGGTGACACGTGCAGCGAGAGCAACTTTGTGCCGACCGCATCAACCCACCACGTGCGCAGTCCCAACATGATCACCCACCCGTAGATCACCGCTCCGATTAATCCAAGGATGCTTCCGACACCGGCGAGAACGATGGCTTCGCTTAGAAACAGTGTGCGAATTTTAGAGGCGGGGAAGCCGATGGCGCGCAGAAGGCCGATCTCCCGCAGGCGTTGCTCGATGCCGAGCTTGAAGAATAAACTCGTGAGCAGAAGCGCCGAGACGACCAGGAAGAAGCTGAAGTAAACAAAGTATTCGCCGAAGTCAGTGGCCCCACGTGAGGCCGCCAGACCCTCAGCTCTCGCGGCTTGCACCGTTAAACCAAACTGAGCCGGATTCAACTTGGTTCGTAAGCTTCTCTGATACGCATCGCGGGCTGATTCAAGGTTACTCTCATCCGTTGGTAAGATTCGTAGCGAAGTAAATTTTCCAAACCGCGATTGCCATAGCTCCTGTCCTTTATCGAGCGTAATGAAAGCTTTCGGCGCGGTGCGGTATTGATTCCAGTAATCTTCATCCCGGGGACGTACACGCCGGAGGTCAACGGGGAAGGGCGGGTCCCAATCGGACAAACTCTCTGACCCGGTAATCCCCGGATATTCCGGCACAAGATTCCGATCAACCGCGATTCCATCCATCGCCACAATGCCCGTTAATTGAAACTGCGCGGTGCGTGTGAGCAAGCGTCCCTCATCCTGCCAAATGTAGTATTCGAGCGATACCTCATCGCCCGGCTTGATACCTAAATCGCGTGCCGCCCATTCGTTCAACTGAAGCGGGGCCGGGGTTGTTGTAGCTGTTGAATTACCTCTCAATTGATCGAAGCTGTGCTGATCAAGAGCGGTCACCACCGAGTACGGAATTTCGCGTTCGCCGGAGCGAATGGTGTTCGCAAGATAGGTAAAGATCGCAGAGGTTCGCATACCCAAGTCGGTTGCGGCCCCGCGTGCAGCCTCTGCCAAAGCATCGTTAATGAGAGCGCTATTGCTTTCAAGCTGCAGACCACTTTGCCGGTTCAGTACGCGAAGCTTGATCCCCAAATCTTCAAGCGCGAACGTGTCCCGCAGAATCTCTTCAACCAACTCGGTCATTGCACTGCCTTCTGCCTTCTGCCTTCTGCCTCCCTCCTTCTGTTCTGCGACAAGCACAGTGTTAACCCTTCCCTCCTGCTCCAAATCTTCTTGTAGTCGCTTGAGTGGAACGAAGAC
>JACCTF010001034.1 GCA_013812565.1 Pyrinomonadaceae bacterium
GTCTTCGTGGCTATGGCGATTGCCGTCACTCAGTCCGCTGCCGTAAACGATCATCGAGTGATCGAGCAGCGTGCCGTCGCCGTCCGGTGTGTCTTTGAGCTTCTTCAAAAAGTAGGCGAACAACTCCGTATGGAGGCAGTTGATCTTGGCGACCTTCTCGATCCACTCCGGGTTGTTGCGGTGATGCGTAAGCGGATGGTGCGGATCGGGGACGCCGATCTCCGGGTACACACGCATGCTGCCCTCGCGTCCCATCACCAGCGTGGTCACGCGGGTAAGGTCGGTCTGGAACGCCATGACCTGCAGGTCATACATCAACTTCGCGTATTCGTGAAAAGTAATCGGGATGCCCGCAGGCTTCTCGATCGTCGGCAGCACCTCGTGGTTTTCCTTCTCAGCGCTCGCGATCCGCTTCTCGATCTCGCGGACGGCGAACAGGTATTCATCAATTTTGCGGCGGTCCGCTTGGCCCAGTGTTCCGACGAGCTTCTGGGTGTCGTCACGCACCATGTCGAGGATGCTCTTCCGGTAGTCGGCGCGCCGCGCGCGGGTCGCCGGATCCAAACTGAGATCAATCGTTCCGAACAAACGCTCGAACGCCATCCGCGGGTTGACCTCGGGAGGCATCGGCGTCGTCGGGGTGCGCCAGGAGAGGCTGTTGGTATAAGCGCAACTGTAACCCGAATCGCAGTTGCCAACCGTGCGCGAATCTTCGCAGCCTAATTCGAGCGACGGGAACCGCGTCTTCGAGCCGACCGCTTGCGCCGCGATCTGGTCGGCCGAGATGCCGGCTTGGATGTCGGCCCCCGCCGTCTTCTTGCAATGCACGCCGGTCAGGAACGAAGCGCCGGCCCGCGCGTGGTCGCCCGCGCCGTCCCCCAGCGCGTTCCCGTTGTGATCCTCTAGCCCCGAGAGCACGAACAAATCTTCGCGTAAGGGTTCGAGCGGCTTGAGGATGCGCGTGAACTCGAAGTTCTTGCCCGCCGTCTGTGGCGTCCAGTCCTTCATGACGATGCCGTTAGGTACATAGACAAAAGACAAACGGATCGGGGCCTTTGTGACCGCCGAGCCGGTTGCGGCCAAAGCGGGCGTCATGGCATCAAGCATGGGAAGCGCGATGGCAGCGGTGCCCAAACCTTTGAGAAATGTTCGTCTCGGCAAGTGCTTACGTGTAATTATCATTTCACCCCTTCTCCCCTGCGCATCTGGAACGGCAGGCTGTTAGTGATCTCAAGCACCAGGCTGGAGAATCGGTAATTGTTTGCAGACAGATCGCCGGCGATCTCCTTCACCGTCCGTCTGTCATAACTCTCTAGGCCGCGGCCGAGCGCGTAGGTGAGCAACTTCTCCGTTAGTCCTCGGGCAAAAGCGTCACGATCAGTTTTCAGAATGGCCTTCAACTCGTGTGACCCGTTGAATGATCTTCCGTCGGGCAGCAAACCGGAAGCGTCGATTGCGAACTTTCCGTCCTCGTTGCGCCACGCGCCGATGGCGTCATAGTTTTCCAGTCCGAAACCGAGCGGGTCCATACGCACATGGCAGGAAGCGCACGTCGGATTCTTGCGGTGCTGCTCCATCTGCTGCCGGAGCGACGCC
Source organism: Pyrinomonadaceae bacterium (assembly GCA_013812565.1). Taxonomy (GTDB): domain Bacteria; phylum Acidobacteriota; class Blastocatellia; order Pyrinomonadales; family Pyrinomonadaceae; genus JACCTF01. Next base: position 1,597 of record JACCTF010001034.1, read on the forward strand.
GACTCGCCCACCGCGGCTTCGTTCAGGTTCGGCACTCCCGGCGGTGCCGGCGGCGGCGGAGCGTTCAGAATGTTTTCCAGAATCCACTTACCGCGCAACACGGGTGAGGTACGGGTCGCGTAAGAGGAAACCGTCAACACGCTGGCCTGCGTCAACACCCCGCTGCGATGGGGGTTGCCGGTTAGATCGACTCGGCGAAACTCCGGGCCTTTAATGCCCGGAACCTTATAGAACTGTGCCAGACGCTCGTTGAGGAACGTGTAGTTTCCGTCGATAAAATCGAGGATGCTGCGGTCCTCCCGCACGACGCTCTCAAAGAACCGCTCGGTCTCATGGCGCATTAACATGCGCAGGTACTCGTCGAACTCCGGGAAACGTTCGCGGTCGGGCTTGATCGATTCGAGCCGACGCAATTCCAACCACTGCCCGCCGAAGTTCTCAACCAGCGCACTCGACTTGGAATCTTTGAGCATGCGGCGCACCTGCGCGGCCAGGACGTCGGGCTTGCGCAGCATCTGCCGGTCGGCCAAATCTATCGACTCCTCATCGGGCATGCTGCTCCACAGGAAATACGAAAGGCGCGCGGCCAGTTCGTGCTGGCTGATTGCGTGCGCCGTTGCGGTTCCCGTCGCTTTCTGATCTCTTTCGATGCGGAACAGAAAATGTGGTGAGACAAGCAGCGCCTGCAGCGTCAGGGCGAGTCCCTCCTCGAATGAGTCGCCTCGCTGCTGAGCCGTGGACGCCAGACTGAGGAGCCGTTCGATCTCCTGTGAGGTGACGGGGCGCCGGTAAGCCCGGCGCGCCATATTCGCGACGATCTTCCGTGTACATGCCGGTTGATGACGGCCGTCGAGATGGCCGCACGTATAAATGTTCTTCAGGCTTTCGACCGACGGCCCCTTCACCTGCTCGTACGGGCCGCCGACCTCTAAGGAACTGATCCGCGCCTCGTTCACCGCTACCTTCTCCGCCCGCTGGGCTTCGAACCGCTTCCGGCGTTCCGCGGTTCGTTCCGGCATATCTCCGGGGCGCGGCTTAAACTCCGGCAATGTCGGCGGAGGGCGCTTGGACGGGTTCGGTCCGTTGTAGCCGGGCGGCAGCCCCTCGTACAAGCGCAGGATCGACGCCGCCACCCAGTGATCGCCCGCCGTGATCTTCGTGCGGAACTCCCGCGTCATGCCGCCGAAGTCCTGCCTATCATCCGAGAACGAAGCGATCCCTTCAGGATCGAAGTCGAGCGCCTGAACCTGTTTGCCATCGACCCACAAGCCGAGCTGAAGCGGTTCCGACCCGGCCGGACGGACGCCGCCGAGGAAGACCCGTATGACATACTCTCCTTCAACCGGAAAACGGTGCGTGACATGAACCGCGTTGGGCAGGCTCAGCCCGGTGATGTCATACTCCGTTAACGGCGTGGTGGCGGGAACGATTTTCCTTCCTTGCGGCCGGTGACGCACCAGCGTGGGCTTCATCGCTTCAGGACCGAACAGCGCGGTGCGGGCGATCTTCTCCGCGGCCGTCAGATATTTTTCCATCAGCACTGGAGACAGCGACAGCACGTCGCCGATGTTGTCGAATCCGTAGCCCGAATCATCCTGCGGGAAATCATCCGCCGGACGGAAATTCACCCCCAGCAGATCCCGCACCGTGTTGTTGTACTCGGCCCGGTTCAGACGGCGGGCCGTCACCCTTCCCGGGTCCGGTTTGGCGAGTCTGTCCGCCCGCTCCAACTCTTCCTCGATCCCGCTCATGAACGCCTTCATCTCCGCTTCATCCGGGCGGGGCATCCCCTTCGGGGGCATCTCGCCCGATTGAACCTTCTGGAGGACGTGCTCCCACGTAACCCGGTCCTTCACGATTGAGTCCGCGGTCTTGTACGCCTCTAGATTCAACTCGCCCGACTTGAGCTTCGAGTTATGACACATGTAGCAGTTCGCGGATAAGAACGGCTGGACTGACTTTTCGAAAGTGGTTGCACTTTCGGGCTTTTGTGCCTGACGCGCGGACAGCGACGCCGTCAGGTAGACCAGCGACAACATTATGACGATTAGTGAGCGCGCTAGATTCTTCCCCCTCATATGTTCCCCTCAACAGGTTAACTGAAATATTAAGCCGGTGTACGCCTTACTAACGTGTCAAACGTTGCTCGACATCGGTTGCGCTTGGCTCTAAAGACGGCGGCCGCTTTCGCTTGGTTACGTTTTGTTCGATGACGCGCTGATTACCTAAAGCTCAAACGCGCAGGCACTTCTGCTAAGATTCAAGCGCGCACCATTTCATTTTGATGTTAAGAAGCTTTAGCAGTCGGCTTCGCTTCTGTTTTATTCACCGCTTCCCAACCATCTTCGGCAGCAGCCTGGTTAAATGCCATAAGCATAACTTTGAAGTTCTGCTCCCACTGCTCGACTGTGGTGCCACTTTCTCCAATCATTAACTGCTGCACTTCGGCGTAAGGAAGATTGAACGCTTTGCCGGTCCACATCGCTTTTTGCATTCCGGTGATGCTGTGAACGTCCAAAACAATCATGAACTCTTCTTGGCTGGTCGTACCGTTGCTCGCCTTGTCAAACAGTGCTTGTAGCTCATGCGGCATTTATCAGGAAAACCCAAAGGCATGTTTTAAGACCCCCGTCGCGTGCTGCTTAAGCACAGCGCCTTTGATCATATATGCTTCTTCGGCCTGATAAAAGTAACGGTCCCGGGTGCTACTTCGCCGTCCTCACCAGGCGGAGGCCGAGCGAGTAGTAGCGATTGCCGGGCAGGTCGAAGCTGCGAAAAGCCGCTTGGCAGTCGGCGGCGGAAGCATACCAACTGCCGCCCCGATACACCCGGTACGAACCTGATTTAGGCCCCTGCGGATCAGTCGCCGGACTATTACCGTAGTAGTCATGTCCGTACCAATCCTGCACCCACTCCAACACGTTCCCATGCATGTCGTATAGCCCCCACGCGTTCGGCTGTTTCTGTCCCACCGGCTGCGTCTGACCGCCGGAGTTGGCTTGATACCACGCCACTCTGTCGAGACTTCCGGCATAACCTTTCGTGCTTCCGGCCCGGCAAGCATACTCCCACTCCGCCTCCGTCGGTAGCCGATACGTGTGCCTGCTATCCAGCCTGTTTAGCCGCCGGAGGAATTGTTGAACATCATCCCACGAAACATTCTCTACCGGCAGGGTTGAGCCTTTGAAATGGCTTGGGTTACTACTCACCACCGGTTCTCCTAGTGCGACACTCTCCTTTTCAGGTTCCGCGTGCGCGGCCCGGTTACTGCCCATTACGGCTTCCCATTGGGCCTGCGTTACCTCGAACTTTCCCATCTCAAAACTTCTGCTGATGCGCACCCGATGTACCGGCCGCTCGTCACCGCTTCCATCCCTTGATCCCATCATAAACTCTCCTGCCGGTATCCGCACAAATCCGCTTCCGTCGTACAGTGCTTTTAGCCCGTACTGTTTCTCCTCCTGCACACGAGCGCCCGTCTCTCCGGCCGCTTCCCCGCCCGGTGCATTGCCGATAAAACTTTTGTCAGCTTTTACCATCGCATGCTCATCAACATCTTGTTGCGCAACAACGGTGATCGCGATCAGCGCGCTGGTCAACATCAAACAACTCAAGATGAACATCGTCTTTTTCTGAGAAGGACTGGTCATGCCTTTAGTTGCTCCGTCTCGGGTTTCTTCTCAATCTTGAGAGACAACAGATTGATGTCGGCCAGCCATTCCTGGAATCGCGCCGGCCAACTCGCAAGGGGCCCGCGGTTTGTCGCCCGTAGGCCAAAGCCATGCCCGCCGCCGGCGTATATATGAAGTTCCGCCGGCACACTCGCTTGCTTGAGAGTTATGCTGCCCGTGCGGCACGAGCATATATCGAATTGAAACTGGTTGTGAAGTCCCACTCCACAGTATCATCTTCCAGACAGCGCGGGTCGTGATGGCCGTCTTCGCAGTGGTGCCCGTCAAGCCCGTTTGAGAGTTTGGTCTCGGGGTCTCGCGTTTGTATCAGTGGTGACATCTCCGTGGCTCCGGTCTGGGATGGTGATCCCGTTTAAGAGCGTGCTTCCGCTTGTGCTACCCCGCGCCCGCGGCTGTCAATCCTGACACCGAGGTGATTAGCTCATGGCTCGCAAACAAGCGTCAACCAAGTCCATACCTACCTCATCGCACAACTCCACTCTGTCACCGATCAACTGCCACGCTGCGGGCATCGACATCGGCGCAGATCGCCACTTTGTTGCTGTCGCGCCAGGCCGTGTGTCGGAGAC
>JACCTF010001068.1 GCA_013812565.1 Pyrinomonadaceae bacterium
TCCGCAGTTCTCCCCGTCAGACCGGTAGAAAGCGAGTTTGATTGGTTTGCCTTTCTGCACTTCAATCCGCGAAGGTGTGTACCCAGCGCTGCTGACACTCACCTTAATCGCATCGGTGGGTGCAGGCTGATTAGCGCCGGACGAACCAACCTTTTCTTCAGCTCTGACGTTTTCACCTCCGGCGACATGTACGACATAGAGGACGGTGATGACCTGACCGCTCCGCTTAAACTGCGCCCAGACTTTGTAGAGTCCAGCGCGCGGGAAAATCGTGTGCGCAGCAACTTCCGATTGGCTTACCTGCGCCTGCGCTTTTTGCTTCAACTCTGCCGGATCATGCGAGTGCGGTGTGCTTCCATGATCGTCGCCGTGTCCTTGCATACCGGACATGTCGCTCATCTCGTCCCTTGTCATCGGGTGAGCATGAAGGAAGTCGGTCGTGTCCTCGCTGATGATGACGAAGTGTGCGAGCGCGCCGAGGTAAGGCTGCAAGTCGGTAGCTGGCTTTCCCGTCTTGGCATCAGCAATCGCGAAGTTGAGCATCACTTCATTACCCGCGCGCAACGGCTTATCAGGGCGCATTGTGACGCGCAGGCTGTCCGCCCTCTTTGTTTGTGTCTTGTCTTCGACGAGTGGGGTGCGGGGACGCTCATCGCCTGCGACCATCAGGTTATGTTGATCCACAATCTGATCCCCACCGGGCGGCGTGAAATCTGCATAGAGCTTGTACGCGCCGCCGCTCGGGAAGGTGTGCCGGACGCGGTAAGTGCCATCAGGGTGCGGTTCCGGGTGGAGGTGGTAGAACTCCGCGAGGTCAGAGGAGATGACGAGCAGGTGCATCGGCTTCTCATGCACAACCTGCAAGTCACGCACCGGGGCGCCCTTTGCATCCTTGACGGTAAAGCTTAGTGTGACCGGCTCGCCGGCTTTCGCTTCGGCAGGCTCCGTAGCAAACGCCGCGCGGAACGCGGGGCCAGCTTCCGTCACATCTGTGACGGGTTCAAGCGACGGACTCGCCTTTGCCGTAGAATCAGCGCCCGCAGTCGCGGCACGTTCAGTTGTGGCGCATCCGGCGATAAAGGCGACGAAAGCAAGTGCCGGAGTCGCCAGGAAAAGTTTAACAGTGCGTTGCTTCATCAATTATTCAAAGCTCCTTTGATTATCAACTGATTAACCTCCGGGCTGCGTCGAGCGTAGTTGGTAGATGCCTTCGACGACGACGCGCTCGCCCGCTTGCAGCCCCGATCTAACTTCATAAAAGTCCTGCCCTTCACTGCCGAGCACGACCAGCCGTCTCTCAAATCTTTCTCCGCCGTCAAAGACATAGACGAAGGTGCGTCCCTGCTCGGTGATGATAGACTGCTTCGGCACGCTCAAGACTCGTGCGCCGCCGCTCGTATCCAAAGTAATCTCGACGAACATGCCTTCACGCAGACGGCCCAGCGGATTACGCACCTCAAAGATCACGGGCACAGTGCGCGTCTGTGGGTCAACAGATTGACCGGTAGAGACAAGCCGCCCCTCACCGCCCTCGCCGATACGGTAGACCTCGTCGTTTAAAGCCGGAGCGGTGTAGGCCGCTCGCCCTGACCCGCGCACGGCAGCGAGGTCACGCTCAAAGACTCGCGCCTCTAAAAAGATGGTCGTGAGATTGATGACGCTCAGCAGTTCCGCACCCGCTTCCACCTGTTGCCCGGTCGTGACTCTTAATTCAGTGATGATGCCGGTGATGGGCGAGACGAGCGGAAAGGTGCGCACCGGATCAACGCGCCCCACCGACTCGCGCGCGAGCTGCGCTTGTTGCGTGGCAACTCGCACTTGATCTTCGGCAGCGCGGACCTCCTGCTCAGCGATCCGCACGGCGGTTTGCGCTTCCTCGACACGGCGGCGCGGAGCCGCGCCAACCTCCAACAAATTCGTCGCCCGCTGCAACTCACGTTGCGCTTGATTGAGGCGTGTCCGCGCCTGCTGCGCATTGGCCTGTTGCTCAGAAGCACGCGCCTGCTGTTCAAGCACAGCGGTACGAAGCTGTATGCGTTGCGCTTCAAGGCTCGCCTGCTCCGGCGCGCCCAATACCTGCTCTATCGAGCCGATGCGCTGACCGCGGCCTACGCTTGCGCCAAGGGTGATACCGCTATTAAGTGAAACGCGACCTGACACCGGCGGCGTAATCACCGCCCGCGCATCTGGACGTGCCCGAACCGCGCCCGCCGTGGTTAAGCCGCTGACGATCCGGCGTTCTTCAATCGGCGCAGTGCGAATCCCGAAGAGTAGTTGAGATTCTTTCGCAATCGTTATTAGTGCACCAGAGCCGCCGAGCGCCGGGTCGCCAATAGCGGAAGTTGTTTCGGCCGCAGTCGCAGACCTTTGCGGCGGTGCCGCGATGACGCGCCGTTCACGGGGCGGCTCGAAGTAGGCGAGCGCCACGGTTCCAAGAACGAGGAAGGCAAGCGCGCATGCTCCGACCGGCAAGGTTTTGCGCGCTATGTCTCTACCGGTTACGCCATCACTCTTCCATGAATAGCTATAGCCGAAGACCGCGCCTACAGATACCAGCGCGAGTGCGGCGAGTCCGAACCAGAACGTCCAGTTGATTGGCGCGCTCGAGACCGCCACCGGAAAGTCAACAGCGAGTTGCCGGTTGTCGCTCGTGCGCACGTCGAAAATGATCTTGTAGTTTCCGTCATCGCCAAATGCGTAGTGAACGCCGTAAGAGCCTGTGCCCTCAGCATGTGCCGGTACACGGTCGGCGATTGTTTTACCATCAGAAGTCGTCACGCGCGCAGTGATGGTTGCGCCCTCTAAGGGTTGCGGCTCGCTGCCGCCGAAACCGCCCTCGATCTGCTCAGAAAGGTCAATTACGAATTGCGCTTCCTCGTACGTGCGCGGGTCGGGCGGCGACTGCCGCAAACGCGCGCGGAACTGTCCGGCAGGCGTCTGTACGTTGCGTTCCGCTGTACGAACAGCAACGGTTGAGGAAGCAGCTTTCGGCGCGGTTGCTTTAGCGTCACTATGATCCTCGCCCTCATGCGCGCTCACTGTAGGAACCGCGAAAGATACGGTGAGCAGCAGGAGTACGCCCGCCAGCGCAGAGTACGAGCGGCGAGACGTTCGCGACCCGCTTCTTTCCTGCATCATTCCCCGGAACAATCTGTTCCACATGGATTGTAGCGTTGGCATTTCAGTGACTGTGTTTGCCGCCGTAAAGCGTCTGCATGATCACCGCATCCTGACGGATCGCGGCGGCGGCGGCTCTTGCCGTTGCCTCGTCCATGCCACCCGTCTTCAGGTCTCCGCCGATCTGAAACTTGTCGTCGTGCCCCATGCCTTTGAACTGGTCCAGGAAAGTCTGCGGCACTCCATCAGCACTCACTTCCTTGATGTACGGCACACCGTTACGGCTCTCATAAACGATGACCATCTCTTTGCCGTTAGCATTAACAACGGTCGCCGCGCCGATTTGCCTGCGCGTGCCGCCTGTGGTTGAGAAGGCGAGATAAGAATGGTGATCCCTGTCAGCAATTTTCGTGTTCGTCTCTTTCTCAATGGTCGAAACTTGCGATGCAGAAATGTCCTTGTGCTGCGTCGTCACCTGTTGCGCATCGGGAAAAACGGCGCGCACACTCGCTGGCACGTCCCCACTTGTTGCCCCGGAGTGGCTTCCTGCTGCGGGGGAATCGGTGCGAATGGCTGGCGTGGAAGTCGGCGCAGAAGGCGGAGCGTTCGAGTTGATGTTCGCAGTGGTTGCGCTCCTGTTTTCTTCGCCGCCGGACGAACACGACGTGGCGAAGGCTGTGAGCGAACCGGCGAGTGCGATGGTAAGCAGCTTTTTCATTCGGTCGTTCTTCCTTGTTAGTTAGGCTTTGTTTCTGTTTGCGAAATGGCTTGCGCTAAGGGCTTTGCTAATGTCGGCTGTCCAGAAACAGGTATCGACGGCTGCTGCGGCAAGACAACCGGTGAACGCAACGGCGAGGGCAATGCGAGAGCGCGCTGGAGCTTGGCTGGATCGACGCGCGGCGGCACACCGTCCGGCAAGACTGACGTAGTTGTCGGGGCGAATCCGGTCGCGGGGATCGCAGTACCAAGCGCGGCTTCGAGTTCGGCGAGCGCACCGTAGTAGTTGCGTACCGCCTCGTTGTAGCCGGTCTCGCTTTCGATCAAGCGTCGCTGCTCGTTGACTACGTCAAGCACGGAAAACTCGCCGAGCGAGTAGGCGGCACGGATGGTGCGGAGGTTCTGCTCGGAGCGCGGGATGATGCGCGTCGAGTAGATCACGAAGGCTTCCGCCGCCGCGCGGTAGCGCCTAAAGCTGAGCGCCACGTCGCGCCGGATGGTCGTCTCCAAAAACTCGCGTTGTCTCGCGGCTTGTGCGCGCTCGCCAAGCGCCGACGCGATATAGCCCTGATTTCTGTTGAAGATTGGAATCTCTATCGCCACCCCGAAAGCGAGTTCATTATCCGTATCGGTCACGACAAGACCCGCGCCAAGCTGCTCCGGCAAATCAATCAATCCCTTGCTGCGCGTGAAGCGCGCGGAAGCTGAAACATTCGGTCTCCTGTTTGCTTCGGCAAGCCGGATACGCGCCATTCCCAAATCTTCGCCAAGCCGTGCCGCTTGCAAGTCAGCTCGCTCGCGGAGTGCAATCTCGGTTGCTTCTGTGACCGAAAGATCAAGTCGCGGCGGACGTTCCGGCAACGGTGCGATACGCAGCGGATCGGTGATTTCAAAGCCGATCAGTGTCCTTAACGAAATGATTTCGCTCTCAAGGTCGGCGCGAGTAATCACTGCTTGCACTCGTAGACGATCCGTCTCCACCTGCACGAGGCTGAGGTCAAGCGGGGCAACGTCGCCCTCCGTGAGCCGCGCGTTCGTCACGCGCACCAACTCATCATTCGCGGTAATCAATCTTTCCAATGTGTCCACCTGCCTGCCCGCCCCGACGGCGCGTGCATAAGCGGACCTCAGCGAGGCAGCGAACTGTCGTTCAAGCGCGAGCACCTCGGCACGCGTCTGCGCGAGTTCGAGCTGCGCTACCGCAACGCGCTTCCTTCGCTTGCCACCCGTCTCGAAGACCTGCGAGACGCCAACGGACAGTTCGCTTCCTGCTTCACCGGCGAGAAAGCGCGGTGTGCCGAACTCGGATTCGAGCGTCGGGTTTGGTCTGAGTCCCGCCTGTAGCAAACGCCCTTCGGCGATGGCTAACCGCTGTCTGGCAGCGAGCAGATCAGCGCGGCGTGAAAAGCCTGTTTCCGCCAACCGCTCGACTGTGAATCCCGAAGGATCAAGGAACTGTGATGATGAAA